>NZ_JBHXTO010000002.1:0-237001 GCF_042677425.1 Streptomyces sp. NPDC127119
GGTTCCCGGGGCCCCCGCGGTGGGGCCCCGGGGGGCGGGTCCCGCCACGGCAGGACCTGGGGGAGGCGTCGGGGGCTGGGCTCGTCTACTCGACGGTGAAGCCCTGCTCCTTGCCGTACTTGACGGAGGCGTCCTGCCAGGACTTCAGGCCGTCGGCGAGCTTGGTGTTGCCGACGTAGGCCTTGCCGACGGTGTCGTTGAAGATCGAGTTGGCGTACTGCTGGAAGGGCAGGTACGACCAGTCGTCGGCGACGTTGGCGGCGGAGTCCGCGAAGATCTCGTTGGCCTTCTGGCCGCCGAAGTACTCGAACTCGGTGTTGAGGAACGAGTCGGCCTGGAGCTCCGCGTTGGTCGCCGGGAAGGCGCCCTCCTTGACACGGCTCTGCACACCGGCGCCGGAGTTGGCGTACTCGACGAAGGCGTAGGCGAGTTCCTTGTTCTTGCCGAGCTCGGGCAGGGTCAGCGAGCTGCCGCCGTTCTCCGCGCTCGCCTTGTCGCCCTTGGTCCAGGCCGGCATGGGGGCCGCGCGCCAGTCACCGGCGGCGTTCGGGACGCCGGTGACGAAGTTGGCGGGCATCCAGGCACCGCTGGCGAGGGTGGCGATGGTGCCGTCGCCCAGGCCCTTGTACCAGTCGTCGGTCCAGCCGTTGATCGGCGCGACCAGCTTCTCGTCGATCAGCTTCTGCCAGGTGTCGGTGAACTTCTTGGCGCCCGCGTCGGAGAAGTCGACGCTCACCTTGGTGCCGTCGACCTTGTACGGGCGCGAACCGGCCTGCCACAGCATGCTGGTGGTGAAGCCCGCGTCGCCGGCGTCGTTGGCGATGTAGACCTTCGGGTCGGCCTTGTGCAGCTTGCGGGCCGCCTCGACGTACTCGTCCCAGGTGGTCGGCACCGCGATCTTGTACTTGTCGAAGACCTTCTTGTTGTAGTAAAGCGCCATGGGGCCCGAGTCCATGGGCAGGCCCCAGACCTTGTCACTGCCCTGGGTCACGGCGTTCCACGGGCCGGCGGTGTACTTGGACTTCAGCTTGTCGGCGCCGTAGGGGGCCTGGTCGCTGAGACCCTTGGTGAGGGCGTACTGCCCGAGCGCGAAGTACTCGACCTGCGCGACGTCCGGAACGCCCTTCTCGGCCGAGATGGCGTTCGACAGCGCGGTGTAGTGCTTGTCGCCCGACCGCTCGGCGACGAGGTTGATCTTGACCTTGGGGTACTTCTTCTGGAAGTCGGCGGCGACCGTCTTCAGCGTGGGCTCCCAGGCCCAGACCGTGACCGAGCCGCCCTTCTTGAGGGCCGCCTGGATGTCACCCGAGGACACCGGCTTCGAGCCGGAGCTGTCGTCGTCGGAGCCACCGCAGGCGGTCGCGCCCAGGGCGAGGACGGAGAGGACGGCGAGGCCGCGCATCAGGCGGCTGGTCGTTCTGCGCATGGAGATGCTTCCACTTCTTCGTGGGTGGGACAGGGTGAGGGTGGAGGTGGGGCTGAGGGGGGCCTGTGGGCGCGTCATTCCTTGACGCTTCCGGCGGCGAGGCCGGACTGCCAGTACTTCTGCAGCAGCAGGAACGCGGCGATCAGCGGCACGATGGTGAGCAGTGAACCGGTGATCACCAGGTTGAAGATCACGTCGCCGCCGATGGTCTGCGCCTGGTTGTTCCAGGCGTCCAGACCCAGGGTCAGCGGGTACCAGTCCGGGTCCTTCAGCATGATCAGCGGCAGGAAGTAGTTGTTCCAGGTCGCGACCGTGGTGAAGAGCAGGACGGTCACGATGCCGGGAGCGAGCAGCGGCAGGGCGACCGTGAAGAAGGTGCGCGCCTCGCCCGCCCCGTCGATCCGGGCGGCCTCCAGCAGTTCGACGGGGATCGCCTCGGTGGCGAAGACCCACATCAGATACAGACCGAAGGGCGAGACCAGCGAGGGGATGATGACCGCCCACGGGGTGTCGGTCAGTCCCATCTTGCTGAACATCAGGAAGGTCGGCACCGCGAGCGCGGTGCCCGGCACGGCGACGGCACCGATGACCACGGCGAACACACCGCGCTTGCCGGGGAAGTTGAACTTGGCCAGTGCGTAACCGCCCAGGATCGCCAGGAAGGTGGCACCGCCGGCCCCGAGTCCCACGTACAGCAGCGTGTTCAGCAGCCAGCGGACGAAGATGCCGTCGTGGTAGGTGAACGTGTCGTGGATGTTGGACCAGAGGGCGAAGTCGTCGGCGAACCACAGTCCGGACGAGTCGGCGAGCCCTTCCTGGGTCTTGGTCGCGCTGATGACCAGCCAGATCAGGGGCACCACGGTGTAGACCAGGATCAGGCCGGTCAGCACGGTCAGCAGGACGCTGCGCTTCGGGCGTCCGGCGGAGCGCTCACGGCGCTTGCGCAGCCGGGGCACACCCTTGGTCGTACCGGTGGCCGGAACGGACGCGGACGGGGAGGCGGAGGTGGCGGAACTGCTCGTGCCGCTCATGCTGCTCATTGCTGGTCACGCTCCCTTGCGCATGCCGCGAAGCTGCACGACATAGGCGATGACCATGGTGATCAGCCCCATGATGATGGCGACCGCCGCGGAGTAGTTGTGCTGCTGGCCGTTGAAGGACAGCGAGTAGGTGTAGAAGTTCGGCGTGAAGTCGGTCGTGATGGCGTTGCGCGCCAGCGGCCGCAGGATGCTCGGCTCGTTGAAGAGCTGGAAGCTGCCGATGATCGAGAAGATCGTCGCGATCACGAGGGCGCCGCGGATGGCGGGGAGTTTGATGGCGGTGATGACCCGGAACTGTCCGGCGCCGTCGATCTCCGCGGCCTCGTACAGCGAGTTCGGGATGACCTTCAGCGCGGAGTAGAAGATCAGCATGTTGTAGCCGATGAACTCCCAGGTCACGATGTTGCCGATGGAGGCCAGCACCAGATCGCTGGAGAGCGGGTCGGGCAGGGTGACCCCGAACGCGCTGTTGATGTCACCCACCAGCCCGTACTTGGTGCCGTACATGAAGCCCCACATGAGGGTGGCGACCACGGCGGGCACGGCGTACGGCAGGAAGATCGTGATGCGGAAGAAGTCCGTGCCGTAGAGACGGCCGCTGTCCAGCGCGAGGGCGATCAGCAGGCCGATGAAGAGCATGATCGGCACCTGGACGGCGAGGAAGAGCGAGACCCGTGCGAGCGAGTCCCAGAACCGTTCGTCCTGCAGCGCCTGCTGGTAGTTGTCGAAGCCGACGAACTGGGTGCCGCCGATCAACTGGTCCCGGAACAGGCTCAGATAGATCGAGTACGCGATCGGTGCCAGGAAGACGAGGGTGAACACGGCCACGAAGGGGCCGATGAAACCCCACCCCGTCCAGGAGCGGCGGTCACCTTGTGCCGGAGGCCGTGACTTGCGCGGCTTGGCGGCCGCCGGCGGTTGTAGCGTCGTCATGTCGTTCCTCGCTCGTCCCTCTCGCGAAAACCCGGCGTCCTGCGCCGATGATGTTTGCGTAAACACGAAGGCCCTCAAAGGCCCGTGGCCTGTTATGTTTACGTAAACATCTGATGGCGGCATGTCTACACTGCCCCGTTGACGGTGGTCAAGGGTCATTTGAGGAAACTACGGTTCGGAACGACGAGGGGGACGGGTGGACACAGCGGACAGCGCCTCGGCGAGCAGACCGCAGGCCGCGGCGCGCACCAGGAAACGGGCTTCCCGCCGGACGGCGAGCGCCTCGATGGCGGACGTGGCCCGGCTGGCGGGCGTCTCCTCGCAGACCGTCTCGCGTGTCTCCAACGGTTACGCGGGTGTGAACGAGGAGACGCGCCAGCAGGTGCTGGAAGCCATGCGCGAGCTGGGCTACCGGCCCAACAGCGCCGCCCGCGCGCTCAAGCGTGGCGAGTTCCGCACCATAGGTGTGATCACTTTCGGCCTTTCCACCACCGGTAACGTCCGCACCCTGGAGGCGATCGCCACCTCCGCCGCGCACGAGGGCTACGCCGTGACGCTGCTGCCCGTCGCCGTGCCCACCCAGGACGAGGTGCGCGGCGCGTTCTCCCGGCTGGGGGAGCTGGCCGTCGACGCCGTCATCGTCATCCTGGAGGTCCACCTCCTCGACGCGGTGACCCTCTCCCTGCCGCCCCACATCAAGGTCGTGGTCGCGGACTCGGACGCCGGAGACCGGTACACCGTCGTCGACACCGACCAGGCGGGCGGCAGCAGGGACGCCGTGCGGTATCTGCTCGGCCTCGGCCATGAGACGGTCTGGCACCTGGCGGGCCCCGAGGAGTCCTTCGCGGCCCAGCGCAGGGCCGACGCCTGGCGCGCGGAACTCACCGGGGCGGGCCGCGCCACGCCCCCGCTGGTACGGGGCGACTGGTCGGCCGAGTCCGGCTACCGGGCCGGCCTCGAACTGGCCGAACAGCCGGACTGCACCGCGGTGTTCGCCGCCAACGACCAGATGGCGCTGGGCCTGCTGCGGGCACTGCACGAGCGCGGCCGGTACGTGCCCGACGACGTCAGCGTCATCGGCTTCGACGACATCCCCGAGGCCGGCTCCTTCCTGCCGCCCCTCACCACCGTCCACCAGGACTTCGCCGAGGTGGGGCGGCGCTGTGTCGAGGGTGTGCTGCGGCAGATGGGCCAGGACACCCCGGAGCACGGCACGACGCTGGTCCCGACCCGGCTCGTGGTGCGGGACAGCGTGGGGGTGCCGCGCTCGCGGTAGGCCGGGCACCTCTCGGGCGACGGGCCGCCGTGAGGCCTCTACCGCTCTTCGTCGAGGAACTTCTTCGCCTCGTCCGGCGGCCCGCCGTCGAGCTGCAGCACGTAGAGGTCGAGTCTGTCCCGACGGCCGGTGTCGGCGGGTGTGTCCCGCACGGCGACGGCCGTGCCCGGGTTCAGCTCCTCGATCCGGTAGGTCGCGTACGTCTCCGTTACCGGCCGTGCCGGCCGACGACCCCTCGCCTGTGTCCTCGCACAGGGTCCGCCGGCTGCTGCCCAGCTCGTCGCTCACGGTGAAGTCCGCGTGCTGCACCCGCGTGTAGAGCTCACCGCGGAACCGGACCGCGAACGCGCAGGACGCCGCACCGCCACCGCCGTCCTCGCCGGAGGGAACCGTGGTGCAGGCCACCGCGAAGAAGAGGGACGACGCGGCGAACAAGTGAGACGGCCGGGGCGGCCCGCGCCCCGTACTGCCGTGGTGCGGGACCTGGCTGGAGCATGCTCCTTACGGCCCCGGACACGGCTCACCGGCGAGTGCCGGCCGGAAGTACTGATCATGCGGACGCGCCCGGGATGAATCCGGACGCGTCGGCGGACGTACTGACGGATGTACTGAGAGGAGAGATTCTTTGATGACACAACCGGCAACCGCAGAAGGACTGTTGGCGTGGGTGCCCGGCCACGGGCTGATCGCGGGTCTCGCGGCCGACACACAGCTGCTGGTCGCGGACTCCTGGCTGCTCAGGGACGGACAGGTGCGCGGCCTCGACCGGCACCGGGAGCGGTTCCTGCGGGCCTGCGGCGACTGCGGAGGGCCATCTCTCCACCAACTGACCGAGTTCTGGCGGGACATGACGGCGGCGCTGCCCCGCACGGGATCCTGGTTCCCGCGCGTCGAGCTGGTGGCCGGCTCCCTCCAGCTGAGACTGCTCCTGAGGCACGCCCCGCCCCTCGCCCCGGAGGTGCGGGTGTGGGCGGCGGGCCAGCCCGACCCGCGTACCGTGCCGCGCCGCAAGGGACCCGACCTGGACGTCCTGGCCCGGGTCCGGCAGCGGGCGGCCGGACAGGGCGCGCAGGAGGCGGTGCTGATCGCCCCGTCAGGCCTGGTGCTGGAGGCGGCCACCTCCAGCGTCCTGTGGTGGGAGGACGACGTCCTGTGCCTGCCTCCGCCGCAGCTGCCGATCCTGGCCGGCATCACCACGGGCCTCGTCCAGGAGCACGCCCTGCGCGGCGGGATCCAGCTGGCCCACCGCGAACGGACCCTGGACCAGCTGGCCGGCCGCGAGGTGTGGCTGGTGAACGCCCTGCACGGAATCCGTCCGGTGGTCGGCTGGGAGGGACGGCCCATGGAAGCGGGCCCGGCTCCCCGCGCGAAGGAATGGCAGGAATGGCTGGACAGCCGTATGGAACCCCTACCGGCTGACTGACCGGTTGACCGGGAATTCCCCAGAAAAGGCGTGTGCGCCGGACCGATCGAATTCGGCCCGGCGCGCAAAGCCAACTGCGGATTCGCTGATCCTTCGAGGACCGTCGGATTTTCTACCGGGCCGGTTTCGGCTGATGACCGCCCGGAACCATCCGCGTGACGATCGCGATCCGGTTGTACGCGTTGATGACGGTGGCCGCCCGGATCAGAGCCGCGATCTGCGCCTCGTCGAAGACCTCGCCGGCTCGCGCGTAGACCGCGTCATGCACCTGGCCGTCGTGCACCAGCGTCACGGCCTCGGTCGACGTTGAGGTGTGCGGCGAATTGGAAGCACCGCTAACAGCGGACCGCGGTACGAGCGTCGTTTCCGCGTGGAGTTTTCACGCGAGGCTTCCGCAGGACGGCGTGATCGAGACGTTGTTCAATGGACGAGTCCGACACATGACGTCGTAGGAGTGCGTATGTCATCGACGGGGTCCAGCTCAGGAGGGGGGCGGGACGCGGCGGGGAGGCTGCGCAGGCTGGGGGAGTGGTGTGCACGGCATTTCGTGATCGTCATCGTGGTCTGGCTGGTCGTCCTCGCGGCCGTGCAGGTCCTGAACCGGTCGTTCGGCGGGGAGTACTCGGACGACTTCTCCCTCTCCGGCGTCCAGTCGCAGCAGGGCCAGGACGTTCTGAGACAGCACGATCCGGCGGCGGGCGGCTACAGCAGCCAGATCGTGCTGCGCGACGGCAAGCAATCGCTGACCTCGGTGAGTTCGCAGCTGGGGCAGACGGTCACCGACCTGCAGAAACTGCCGCACGTCCTGGCCGTGCAGAACCCGCTGACGGCCCAGAACTCCCAGCAGTCGAGCCAGCAGTCCAGCCAGCAGTCGTCCCAGCCGTCCTCCGCCCCGTCGTCCCAGCCGTCGTCGGGGCAGTCCCCGCAGCAGAACGTGGGCCCGCTCTCCGGTGACGGCAAGACCGGATACATCACCGTCCGCTTCGACGTACAGCCGTCCACGCTCGGCGACTCGTACCTCGACGGCGTGGACGCCTCGGTCGAACCCCTGCGAGCGGCGGGAGTCGACGTCGAGTACGGCGGACCGCTCGGCGAACTCGCCAGACCCGCCCCCGACGACCGGGTCAGCGAGCTGATCGGGTTCGGTGTGGCGATCGTGGTCCTGCTCGTCGGCTTCGGCAGTGTCCTCGCGGCGGGCATCCCGCTGCTGACGGCCCTGATCAGCGCCCTCGGCGGGCTGGCCTGCCTGGGACTGCTGGCCGCGGCCTTCACCTTCGCCACGGTGTCACCGACGCTGGCCACCATGATCGGGCTCGGCGTCGGCATCGACTACGCGCTCTTCCTCATCACCCGGCACCGGCAGAACCTCATGGACGGCGACGATCCGGTGCGGGCGGCGGGACGGGCCACCGCCACGAGCGGCCGGGCGGTACTCGTCTCCGGCTGCACGGTCATCGTCGCCCTGGGCGGACTGTCGGTCTCCGGCGTCGCGTTCATCGGAAAACTGGGCGTCGCCGCGGCCGTGACGGTCGTCTCGGCCGTCGTCGGCGCGCTGACGCTCGTACCCGCCCTCCTGGGCCTCATCGGTCACCGCATCGACCGCTACCGGGTGCGCCGCCCCGTCGCGGAGACGGACGCGGAGCCGGGAGCCCCCGCCCACGGCACCTGGCACCGCTACGCCCGGCGTGTACAACGGCGGCCCTGGTGGTTCCTGGCGGGCGGTACCGTCACCGTGCTCGTCCTCGCCGTACCGCTGCTCTCGATCCAGCTGGGTCACATCGGGGACGGCGCGGACCCGAAGTCGTTCACGGACCGGCGGGCCTACGACATCATGGCGCAGGCCTTCGGACCCGGCTCCAACGGCCCGCTGACCGTCGTCGTCGACCAGACGGGTGTGCCCTCCGACCAGCGGTCGTCGCTCAAGACACAGGTGCAGAAGTCACTCACCGATGTGCCGGGTGCCGCCACGACCACCCCCCTCACGGCCACCCAGGACGGAGACGTGCTGGTCGCCACCGTCTACTCGGAACAGGCCCCGCAGAGCGCCGACACCACCGGCCTCACCAACCGCCTGGTCGACGAGACCCTGCCCCAGGCCGTCTCGGGAACCGACGCCAAGGGCTATGTCACCGGTACCACGGCAGCCCAGGTCGACTTCCGCGACATCGTCGCGGAACGCCTCCCGCTGATCATCGCGGTGGTCGTCGCCCTGGCCTTCCTGATCATCCTGATGGTCTTCCGCGGCCTGCTGGTCGCCCTCAAGGCCGCGGTCCTCAACGTCCTGTCGATCGCGGCCTCGTACGGCGTGGTCGTCGCCGTGTTCCAGTGGGGCTGGGGCGGCCCCGCCCTCGGCGTGGACGGAAAGGTGCCCATCGAGAGTTACGTACCGATGATGATGTTCGCCATCATCTTCGGCCTCAGCATGGACTACGAGATCTTCCTGCTGTCCCGGGTGCACGAGGCCTGGCTGCACACCGGTGACGCGAAGGCGAGCGTCGCCCATGCCCTGGAGATCACCGCCCGTGTCATCACCTGCGCGGCCCTGATCATGGTGAGCGTCTTCGCCGCGTTCATCGTCAGCGACAACATCGTCGTCAAGATGCTCGGACTCGGCCTCGCGGTGAGCGTCCTGATCGACGCGACCGTCGTACGCCTGCTCCTCGTCCCCGCGGTCATGACCCTGCTCGGCCGGCATGCCTGGTGGACCCCCGGATGGCTCGACCGGATCATGCCCCATGTGGATCCGGAGGGCGATCACAGCTGACCGGGGGCCGCGGCGGGCGGACGCGCAGGGCGTACGGGGCGGGCGGGTTCTCAGGGAGCGATGCCCACACCGTCGATCCGGCTCCAGGTCCTCTCCTGGCCGGACGTCATGGCCGGCCAACGCAGGCCGCCCGGACGGGCGTTGACCTTCGAGGCGTACGAACCGGGCCGGAAGTCCGGGTCGTAGAAGCAGCCGGTGCCGTGGTCGGCGTCGAAGGCGGGGCAGGACGCGGCGACCGACTTCGGCGTCGGTTTCCTGCCGGTGCGCACCCAGGAGTCCAGCGCGGAGATCGAGGTGGCGTACTCGGAGTCGCTCAGCCCGCTGTGCTCGCTCTCCCGCGAGAACGTCTGCACGAGGTACCGGTCCCGGCTCGCGCCCCGGAGACTGTCCCGGTACGCCGACTCGTGCTCGACGAACGCCGTCGGATCGTCGATCGCGTGGAGCGTGAGCACCGGGATGCCGACCTTGCCCGTCAGGTCACTGTCGTACGAGAGGTCGCGCACGGCGGTGGGGTCGGCGGAGAAGCGCTCGACGCCCGCGTTGAGCGCCTTGTCGTCGTGGGACCCGGAGTAGCGCACACCCTGGTTGCTGAACGGATTGCGGCCGCCGAGCCGGTTGTGCACGATGTCGCGGAAGGTGAACGTGGCGAACCGCAGATGCGACTCCAGCGTGCGCTCGGGCACTCCCGTGACACCGAGGATGTCGTCCAGATTGCGCTGCTGCGCGGCGGTCCGGTCCTGCGGCGCGGACTCGAAACCCGTGCACTCCTGCAGCCGCGCGCCGAGCCCGGCGGACGTCATGGTCGAGCCCTCCCGCAACCCCTCCCACAGCGGGTACTGGACCTCGGTGGGACGGGGATGGTTCTGGCAGTAGTACTGGTAGACCACGCGCAGATCCACGCGGTAGTCGTACCCGCGCGACCCGCCGCCGAGGACGCCGTTGGTCAGCAGCGCCCCGTCGTAGGGGCCGTGCTTCCCGGCACCGTAGGTCTCCACGACCTTCGCGGCGACATCGCCGCCCCAGGACTGACCGTGCACATACGTCCGCTTCGGCGTGCCGAACTCCTCGACGAACAGCCGGCGCACCTTCTCCGTGTCGGCGGCGGCCATCCGGGTCCCGTACCCACCGCGACGGTACGACGAGCCGGCCCACGCGTAACCCTCGTCCACCATCACCGACCAGCGCTCCAGGTCACCCGTGCTGCGCTCCGGGTCGGACTCCGCGCCGAGGTCGGGGCCGCCGTGCGCGTGCACGACGAGGGATCTGTTCCAGTTCTTCGGGACGGCCATCGCGTAGTAGGCGCCGTCGGCGTCCCGGCCGGTGTAGCAGGTGGCCTTGCCGGCGAGGTTCGCCGGACACTCCACGGCCGCCGGAGCGGTCGCGGTCGTGGCCGTCGCCGCGGAGGCCGGCCCGGAGAGGGTACCGAGGAGGATGCCCGCGATGCCCGCGGCGACCGCCGCCCTGCGGCGCCGCAGGAAACCGGACCCGCCCTGGATCTCCGACGTACGCGGCCTCGTCCTGTCCATGACGTGCTCTCCCTCTCCTCGGCGGCGCACCGTTGCGCGGCGGGGCCGATGCTAAGGAGCGGCGCGGCGAAAACCCATGGCTTGATCATTACGTTCATTGAGTTCGTGATCGGACCGTGCGCGACCGGAGCCCCGGGCCGGCGCGGCGGCCGTGAGATCCTGCTCCTGCGTCAGGAGCTCCGTGACTCGGGGGGATCATCCGTGCTCCACATACATTTCTCCACGGCGGATCTCAGCCGGATCCGTATCGCCCAGGACCCGGACCCGGCCTGGGAGATCCTGCTGAGCCTCCATGCCCTGGGAGGCCCGCCCGACCACGTGGTCTTCGGCCCCTGGCGGTCCGAGACGCTGACCCGCGTCGACTCCTCGACGCGCATGCTGCTCGCGCTGGCGCCACCCCGCGGGTACTCGCCCGACTTCCTCACCCCCGCCGGTGCCCCCGACGTGCGCTCCGCCGTGGACGCCGTGGTCCGTACCGGCCGCAGGCGGCTGCGTGCCGACCTCGCCCAGTTCGCCGTCCGGCGCCGGACACCGTCCTGGACGCGGCTGATGGCGGAGGGCGACACCGAGACGATGGATCGGCTCGGCAGCGCCCTGAACCGCTACCACGACCGTGTGCTCGCCCGCCGCTGGGACCGCATCCGCGCGGTGACCGAGGCCGAACGAAGCCTGCGCGCCCGCGACTTCCTGGACGGCGGAGCCGAGAGACTGCTCGGCGGCCTCGGCCCCCTGGTCCGCTGGGAGGCCCCGGTGCTGACGGTGGACTACCCCCTCCACCAGGAGCTGCGTCTCCGGGGCAGGGGACTGCGGCTGGTTCCCTCGTACTTCTGCTGGCGAAGGCCCATCACCCTGCTCGACGAGGAGCTGACACCGGTCCTCGTCTATCCGGCCAACCGCGGCCTGCACCTGCTCACGGGAACCGAACGACCGGGCCGGTCGGCGCTGGCCCGGCTGCTTGGACGAACCCGGGCGTCCGTGCTGGAGGAGATCGCCCTGTCCGGCGGAACGACGGGCGCGGACATCGCGCGGCGGCTCGGCATGTCACCCGTGTCGGCGGGCGAGCACACCGCCGTCCTGCGGAGCACCGGTCTGATCGCCACGCACCGGGGCGCCGACAGCGCACGGCACACGCTGACCCCGCTCGGCCTGGCACTGATCGAGGGACACCTGCCGATCGACGACCTGCCGTACGGGACAGGCGCGCCGGGCCCGGAGCACTGACATACTCCACGACCAACGAAGCTTGTCCTCAAGGAGGTTGCCGGTGACCCAGGACCCGTCCGCTCCCGACGAAGCGGCGTTGGCGAAGATCGACTCCACGGTGCCGCACTCGGCCCGGATCTGGAACTACTGGCTGGGCGGCAAGGACAACTACCCCGTCGACCACGCGGCGGGCGACGCGTTCCGCCAGGTCTTCTCAGGCATCACCGACCTCGCCCGCGGCTCACGTGCCTTCCTCGGCCGGGCCGTGCGCCATCTGGCCGGCGAGGCGGGAATCCGGCAGTTCCTCGACATCGGCACCGGACTGCCGACCGTCGACAACACCCACGAGATCGCCCAGCGCGTGGCCCCCGAGGCCCGCGTCGTCTACGTGGACAACGACCCCCTGGTCCTCACCCATGCCCGGGTGCTGCTGACCAGCACGCCGGAAGGCGCGACGGACTACGTCGACGCCGACCTGCACGACCCCGCGACCGTCCTGCGGGAAGCGTCGAGGACCCTGGACCTCTCACGGCCGGTCGCGCTGACGCTGATGCAGGTCAGCGGACACATCGCCGACTACGACGAAGCACGCCGCATCGTCGGCACGCTGATGGCGGCGCTCCCCTCCGGCAGCTACTTCGCGTTCAACGACAGCGTGGACACCAACAAGGGCAACGCCGAGGCCACCCGCCTCTACAACGAGAGCGGCGCGGCACCGTACCACCTGCGCAGCCCGCAGCAACTGGCCGGATTCTTCGAGGGGTTGGAACTGCTCGCCCCCGGTGTGGTCCCCATCGACGACTGGCGCCCCGACACGGGCGAGGCCCGCGCCACCGACGTGATCGCGCTGGGCGGCGTCGCACGCAAACCCTGAACCGGGCGATGCGGGGAGGCCCGGACGGAACCGGGGAGGCCCGGCCCGGCGGGACATCGGCGGCGCGGCTCACCGCCGGCGGACCCGCCGGTTGCCGTCGTCCGCGATCGCCTCGATCACCTCGGTGAGTGCCATGAGGCTGTGCCCGCTCACGAACGCGTCGCAGTGGGGGAGGGCGGCGGCCATCCCGCCGGTGCGCGGCGCGTAACCGGGCGCCGCCCTGCGCGGGTTGACCCAGACGATCCGATGAGCGAGCCGCGCGAGACGGGACATCTCGCGCCCGACCGCACCGGGATCCTCGCCCTCCCACCCGTCGGAGAAGACCACCACCACCGCTCCGCGCGCCATGCCCCGGCGCCCGTACCGGTTGTTGAACTCCGCCAGTGCATGGCCGATCCGCGTGCCGCCCGACCAGTCGCAGGCCGCGCCGCCCACCCGGCGCAGCGCCGCGTCCACACCGGAGGGACCCGTGTGCCGCAGCACCGGGGTGAGCCGCGTGAGCCGGGTCGCGAAGACGAACGCCTCCGCCGCGCCCCCGGCCGCGGCGCGCGGAAAGAGCCGCAAGTAGGCCCGTGTGTACGGCTCCATCGAGCGGGAGACGTCGCACAGCAGCACCAGCCGTCGCCGCCTGAGCCGGTCGCGGCTGCGAGCCAGTGACAGGACCTCGCCCCCCGTGCGCTGTCCGGCGCGCAGGGTGCGGCGCAGATCGATGCGCCGCCCCCGTCCGCCGGTCTCCTGGCGGCGACCGCGGCGCAACGGCGTCCGCAGCACCAACAGGGCGAGCAGCCGCTCCACCTCGGCCAGTTCACCGGCGTCGAGAGCGGCGAAGTCCTTGTGTCCGAGAACCTCGGCCGCGCTGCCCACGGAGGGCAGTGCCTCGGTCCGCCGGTCCCGGCCCGGTCTCCGCGCGCGGTGCTGCACCGCGTCGAGGGCGCCGCCCGGCAGCGGCGCGGCGACGGCGTCAGGACCGGCCCCGGGCGGCACCGGAGCCCGCCCGCCCACGGGATCGGGCTCGACGCCCGCCCCCGGCAGGGGCCGCCCGCGGTCCTGGCGCACGGACAGCGACACCGAACGCGGCAGACCCCCGAAGACGGTGTCGAAGACCCGGTCGAACGGACCGGTCTGCTCGCGCCCCGTCACGAAGGCCAGCCGCGCCGCCCAGTACAGCGCCGCCCGGTCCACCGGCGGCAGCAGACGCAGGGCATCCAGGAACCGCACCGACCGCTCCGGCGTCACCGCCACCCCGGCGCGGCGCAGTTCCGCGCCCAGCCGGACGCCGAACTCGGCCCGGTCGAAGAGCGGAACCTCCACCGCCGTCACGACCGGCGGCCCGCGACCAGCCAGTCCAGACCACGCTCGCGCACCGACTCCTGGTCCTCCCGGTACTTGAGCAGCGAGCCGAGGGTGCTTCCGGCGGTCGGCGCGTCCAGGACGTCCACACCGAGCAGCTTCAGCGCGGAGATCCAGTCGATGGTCTCGGCGATGCCCGGCGCCTTCTGCAGCTCCAGCGCCCGCAGCCGCCGTACGGCCGCCGCCACCGCGACCGCCAGCTCGCGTGACGTGCCGGGCACCCGGCGGCGCACGATCTCGATGAGCCGCTCGGTCTCCGGATAGTCGATCCAGTGGTACAGGCACCGGCGTTTCAGCGCGTCGTGGAGGTCCCGCGTGCGGTTGGAGGTGAGCAGCACGACGGGCGGCACCGCGGCCCGCACGGTCCCCAGCTCGGGAATGGTGACGGCGGCCTCGGAGAGCACCTCCAGCAGGAACGCCTCGAAGTCGTCGTCGGCGCGGTCGATCTCGTCGATGAGCAGGACGGCGGGCGCGGGGCCGGGATGGCTGAGCGCGGCGAGCACCGGCCGGCGCAGCAGATACGCCTCGCTGAACAGGTCGTCCTCGCCGATCTGTTCGTGCCGCGCCTCGGCGAGCCGGATGCCGAGCAACTGGCGGGGATGGTTCCACTCGTACAGCGCCTCGGCCGTGTCCAGGCCGTCGTAGCACTGCAGCCGGATCAGCGGGCTGCCCAGGACGGCGGCCACCGACTTGGCGGCCTCGGTCTTGCCGACGCCCGCCTCGCCCTCAAGCAGCAGCGGCTGGGGCAGGCGCAGTGCCAGGAAGAGGGCGGTGACCAGGCCGTCGTCGGCGAGATAGCCCAGGGCGTCCAGCGCGGCGCGCAGACTCCCGACCCCCGGGAGAGCGCGCTCGACGTACTCGCTCACGGAGCCCCGGCCTCCGTGTCCGCCGCCCGCGCCCGCGTGTGACGCATGGGGTCCTTCTCGTACGCCTCCCGGCAGGAGGGGCAGCAGAACCACTGCCTGCCCGCGCCGCCCGCGTCCGAGTACGGGGTGGTGGCCGCCGACCCCGCGACCTCCATGCCGCAGACCGGGTCGGTGGCCGTCACCGTCCCCGGGCCGGCCACCGTGGCCTCTGCCGCCCCTTCCGTCACTACCGCCTCAGTCGTCGGCGAGCGGACCGTCTGGACCACCTCCGCCAGGATCGACAGCGCGATCTCGCCCGGCGTACGGGCTCCGATCCACAGGCCCGCCGGAGTGCGGACGCGGGCCCGCTGCTCCTCGTCCAGCTCGTGGGCGAGCCCGGCCAGCACCGCCGCCCCGCGCCGGGGACTGGCGACCAGACCCACGTACGGCACCCCGGCCCGTACCGCCGACAGCAGGGCCCGTTCCTCGTCGCGGCCGTGCGAGGCGATCACCACGGCATGGGTCCCGGTCAGAGTCTCGGCGCCCGGGGTGCCGAGCGCGTCGGCACCGGACACCGACGAGATCGCGTAACCGAGCGCCGGGCCGAAGTCGAGCAGGGTCCGCGCGATGGGGGACTCGCCGAGCACCAGCACGCGGGGCGCGGGCCGCAGCGGTTCGAGGAAGATCTCCAGTTCACCGCCGGACAGACACGGGTTGCAGACGCTGACCGCGCCCTCCTCGACGACCGGTTCCCCGGTGCCGTCGGCCGTCTCCTCCGGCGAGATGCGCAGCAGCAGGGACTCGCCGTCACGCAGGGTCCGCAGGGCCTGGACCCGTACCGTGGCCTCCGCGCAGACCCCACCGACGAAACCCTCGATCCTGCCGTCGGCGAGGACCAGCGCGGTGTCGCCGGGGCGCGCGCTCGCCGGACGGCGGGCACGTACGACGGTGGCCTTCACGAACGGCACCCGCCGGCCGGCCAGTTCGGCCATACGCGCTTCGAGCGGCCCGGCCCGCGGCGGTACGACGGGCGGGACAGGCAGGACGGGGACGACGCGGCTCATTGCGGTGCCTCCACCTCGCCGCCCTGCAGCGCCTGCCACACCCGGCTCGGCGTCAGCGGCATGTCGGCATGGCGCACGCCGATGGCGTCGAGGACCGCGTTGACGACGGCCGGCGGTGAACCGACGGTCGCGGACTCGCCGATGCCCTTCGCCCCGAACGGATGGTGCGGGGACGGCGTGACGGTGTGGTCCAGCTCCCAGGCGGGCACCTCCAGCGCGGTCGGCAGCAGATAGTCCATGAAGGACCCGGAGAGACAGTTGCCGTCCTCGTCGAAACCGATGATCTCCATCAGCGCCATGCCGATGCCGTCGGCGAGACCGCCGTGCACCTGCCCCTCGATGATCATCGGGTTGATGCGGGTCCCGCAGTCGTCCACCGCCACGAACCGCCGCACCTTCACCGAGCCCGTACCGGGATCGACGTCGACGACGCAGACGTACGCGCCGAACGGGTACGTCATGTTGGGCGGGTTGTAGACGGTCGTCGCCTCCAGATGGCCCTCCACGCCGTCCGGCAGCTCCAGCGAACCGTGCGCCGCGAGCGCGATCTCCTGGATGGTCCTCGTCATCGCGGGATCACCCTTGACCGACCAACGGCCCTTCGTCCAGGAGAGATCGTCCGGGGAGACCTCCAGCATCGCGCCCGCGACGATCCGCGCCTTGTCCCGCACCTTGCGCGCCACCACGGCCGCCGCGGCCCCCGACACCGGCGTGGAGCGGCTGCCGTACGTGCCGAGTCCGAAGGGCGTCTGGTCGGTGTCGCCGTGCACGACGTCGATGTCCTCGGGCGGGATGCCCAGTTCCTCCGCGACGATCTGCGCGAACGTCGTCTCGTGGCCCTGCCCTTGCGTCTGCACGCTCAGCCGCACGACCGCCTTGCCCGTCGGATGGACGCGCAGCTCGCAGCCGTCCGCCATGCCGAGACCGAGGATGTCCATGTGCTTGCGGGGCCCGGCGCCGACCGTCTCGGTGAAGAACGACAGCCCGACGCCCATGAGTTCGCCCCGGGCCCGCTTCTCGCTCTGCTCCTTGCGCAGCTCCTCGTACCCCGCGAGATCCATGGCCTTGCGCAGACAGGCGGGGTAGTCACCGGAGTCGTACGTCCAGCCGGTCTTGTTCTCGTACGGGAACTGCTCCGGCCGCAGCAGATTGCGCATCCTCAACTCGGCCGGATCGGAGCCCAGTTCGTCGGCCAGGCAGTCCACCAGGCGCTCGATGAGATAGACCGCCTCGGTGACGCGGAACGAGCAGGCGTACGCGACACCGCCGGGAGCCTTGTTGGTGTAGACACCCGTCACCCGGCAGTGGGCGGCCTCGATGTCGTACGAGCCGGTGAAGATGTGGAAGAAACCCGCCGGGTACTTGGTGGGCTGCGCCGTGGAGTTGAAGGCGCCGTGGTCGGCGAGGACCTTGACCCGGACGCCCAGGATCTTCCCCTCCCGCGTCGCCGCGATCTCGCCGGCCATGTGGTAATCGCGGGCGAAGGACGTGCTCATCAGATTCTCGGAACGGTCCTCCATCCACTTCACCGGCCGCCCGGTGACGATCGATCCGACGATCGCGCAGACGTACCCCGGATAGATGCCGACCTTGTTGCCGAAACCGCCGCCGATGTCGGGGGCCACGACCCTGATCTTGTGCTCGGGGATGCCCGCCACCATCGCGTAGAGCGTGCGGTGGGCGTGCGGCGCCTGGGTGGTCGAGTAGAGGGTGAGCTTGCCGTCCACCGGGTCCATCGAGGCGACCGCGCCGCAGGTCTCCAGCGGGGCGGGATGGACCCGCGGATAGAGCATGGTCTGCTCCACGACGACGTCGGCCCGTGCGAACACCTCCTCGGTGGCCGCGCTGTCGCCCGCCTCCCAGTCGAAGACGTGGTTGTCCGTACGCCCCTCCAGGTCGTCCCGGATCACGGGAGCCTCGGCGGCGAGGGCGTGCCGGGCGTTGACGACCGGGTCCAGCGGCTCGTACTCGACGTCGATCAGCTCGATAGCGTCGCGCGCCGCGTAGTGGTCCTCGGCGACGACGAACGCGACCTCCTGGCCCTGGAAACGGACCTTGTCGGTGGCGAGCACGGCCTGCGTGTCCATCGACAGGGTCGGCATCCAGGCGAGCCCCAGACCGGCCAGGGTCTCGCCGGTGATCACCGCTGTGACCTTGGGGTGCGCCTCGGCGGCGGAGGTGTCCACGGAGAGGATGCGGGCGTGTGCGAACGGGCTGCGCAGGACCGCGCCGTGCAGCATGCCGGGCAGCTGGATGTCGTCGACATAGCGGCCCCTGCCGCGGACGAAGCGGGGGTCCTCCTTGCGCTTCATCCGGCCGAAGCCGATGGGCCGTTCGGGCGCCTGTCCCTGTGCCGGCTCCTGCGGTGTCACCGGGGGTTCGTCGACGGCGGTCATGCCTGGCTCCCCGTTGCTGTTGCTGTTGCTGTTGCTGTTTCTGTTGCCGGGGCCGTGGCTTCCGGGGCGGCGCCGGCGGCCTGTTCCCTGGCCGCCCACCGGATGGACCTGACGATGTTCAGATAGCCCGTGCACCGGCACAGCTGGCCGGAGATGGCCTCACGGATCTCCTGGTCGGACGGGTCCGGATTACGGTCCAGGAGCGCCCGGCCGGTCAGCATCATGCCCGGCGTGCAGAACCCGCACTGCAGACCGTGCTGTTCGATGAACCCCTGCTGCACGGGGTCGAGCCGGTCGCCGTCCGCCAGGTCCTCGACGGTACGGATCTCATGACCGGCCGCCATCACCGCGAGGACCGTGCAGCTCTTCACGGGCTCGCCGTCCATCAGCACCACACAGGTGCCGCAGTTGCTGGTGTCGCAGCCCCAGTGCGTGCCCGTCAGCTCCAGGTCGTCGCGGAGGAAGCGCACGAGCAGATGCCGGGGTTCGACCTCCCGGGTCCGGTCCTCACCGTTGACGTCGACGGTGATCCGCATACGTCTCACGCCTCCCCTGTGGTGCCCTGGGCGGTCCGTGCCCTTGCGACGGACCGCCGCAGGGCCCGCCTGGTGAGTTCGCCGGCCAGATGCCGTTTGTACTCGGCGCTGCCCCGGCCGTCGGTGACCGGCGAACAGTTCGCGGAGGCCAGCCGGGCCGCCTCCTCGTACAGTGCCTCGGACGGTTCGCCGCCGTTCAGCAGCTCCTGGACCGCGTCGAGGTTCAGCGCGCCCGCGCCCACCGCCGCAAGACCCACGCCCGCGTCGGCGATCCGCCCCTCGCGCAGGGTCAGGGTGACCCCGGCGGCGGCGACGGCCCAGTCGCCCGACTTGCGCTCGACCTTCTCGTAGGCGCTGCCCGCCCCCGGCAGGACCGGGATCCGCACCTGGACCAGCATCTCGCCGACGCCCACCGCGGTCTCGTAAGGGCCCTGGTGGAAGTCGGCCATGGGCACGACCCGTTCGCCGCCCTCCCCGCGGATCACGACCCGCGCGTGCAGCGCCCCGCACACCGCGGACAGGTCCTCCGACGGGTCCGCCTGGCACAGGGAGCCGCCGATCGTGCCCCGGTTGCGGACCGGCGGATCGGCGATCACCTTCTCCGCGTCGTGGACGATGGGGAAGCACCGGCCGACCAGCGGCGACTCCAGGAGGGAGCGGTGCCGGGTCAGCGCGCCGATGCGCAGCTCGTTCCCGACCTGCTCGATGTGGTCGAGTTCGTGCAGGTCGTTGATGTCGACGAGCAGTTCGGGTCCGGCGAGGCGCAGCTTCATCATGGGCAGCAGGCTGTGTCCGCCGGCCACGACCCTTGCCTCCTCGCCGTAGCGCCGCAGCAGCTCCAGCGCCTCGGCCACGCTCGTCGCACGCCGGTAGTCGAACGAAGCGGGTACCTGCACGGCACGCTCCCTCCCTTGAGGACCGGGCCGGTGCCCGGCGGTCCGGCGGCCGGTCCGGGGGAACAATCGCGCGGTCGTACGGGCCGGTCAACGGCGACTCAAGCGAATGCTTAAGTCGGCCGGTGACGGAACGGGTCCTACCGGCCGAACAGCCGCTGTAATGGCGAACATGACGCTGACTCAGCTGCGCGCATTCGTCACAGTGGCCCGACTGGGTTCCGTGAAGGGCGCGGCTCAGTCGCTCGGAGTCACCGAGGCCGCCGTCTCCGGAGCGGTCGCCGTGCTCCGCCGCGAACTGGGTGACGTGCTCTTCATCCGGGCCGCCGGCGGGATCAGCCTCACCCCGGGCGGCAGCAGGCTGGCCGCGGGCGCCGCCGAGATCGTCGGTCTCGCCGAGGAGACCCGGCACCGGGTCCGCCAGGCGAGTTCCGGCACCGCCCATCTGCGCGTGGCGTCCACCGA
Organism: Streptomyces sp. NPDC127119; assembly: GCF_042677425.1. Classification (NCBI taxonomy): domain Bacteria; kingdom Bacillati; phylum Actinomycetota; class Actinomycetes; order Kitasatosporales; family Streptomycetaceae; genus Streptomyces; species Streptomyces sp. NPDC127119. Next base: position 20,015 of record NZ_JBHXTO010000002.1, read on the forward strand.
GGCCGGTGTGGAACAGGTGCTCCCCGCACTGCTCACGTCCTTCGGGCGCAGGCAGCCCGACCTCGACGTGGAGACCCTCGCCGTGCCGGTGGCGGTCTTCGGCGACCTGCTCCGCGACCGCCGCGCCGATGTCACCATCGGTCCGGCGCCGCGTCCGGCACCGGCCGTCGAGTCGATACCGTTCCTGCGCTTCCAGCTGGCCGTCGTCGCCGCGCCGGACCATCCGCTCAAACACCGGCAGCGGCTGGGCCCCGCCCAACTGGCCCACGAGCCATGGCTGCTGGGCCCGGCCGGGCTCGACCCGGACACGCTGTCCGGCGCGTTCCTCGCCCACATCGGAGTCGAGGCGACCGGCGCGAAGGCCTTCCCCAGCGTCACGGCCTCGCTCAACGCGGTGGCCACCGGGGCCGGTCTGTCCGTGGCCTTCCTGCACGTCGTACGCGACGACCTGCGGCGCGGGTCGCTGATCCGGCTCGATGTCACGGGCGCCCGGCTGGGCGGCATGCTGTACGCGAGCGCGCTCACCGGCGAACGCCGCTCGACGACGGCCGCCGCGCTGTGCCGCTTCGTGACGACACCGGCCGCGACGCAGGCGGTGCTGACGCGGTCCAACGGGGTTCCCATGAACGAGTTCCGTCCACCGGTCCACGTCACGATCTGGAGCTGACGTCCGCCACGGCTGTCCGTCGCGGTTGTCCGTCGGGCCGGCGGGCGTCTTAAGCAAAGGCTGAAGAGCGCGTTGACGGTCCGGCGGGCTGCGCCCATCGTGTGTCCGTCATGGACTTCACCAATGAGTTCCGAGTGAACCTGCCGCCCGACGAGGCCTGGGCCCTGCTGACCGACGTGGAGCGGATCGCTCCCTGTATGCCGGGAGCCCAGCTCACCGGCGTGGACGGCGACGCGTACAACGGGGTCGTGAAGGTCAAGGTCGGACCCATGACCGTCCAGTACAAGGGGGTCGTCTCCTTCGAGGAGAAGGACGAGGCGGCGCGTACGGCGCTGCTGCACGCGCGGGGCCGCGACACCCGGGGGCAGGGCAACGCCGACGCCCGGGTCACCGCCCGGCTCGTCCCGGACGACTCCGGAACGCACGTCACGGTCGACACCCGCCTCACGATCACGGGCCGGGTCGCGCAGTTCGGCAAGGGGATGATCGAGGAGATCAGCGGGCGGCTGCTGACCCAGTTCGTCGACAACCTGGAGGAGCAGCTGGCGGCGGACCGGCGCCGGGCTACGGCCGGCACCGGCGAACCACTGACGCGGCAGGCGCCGGCTCCGACGCCTGCTGCTGCGGCTGCGCCAGGACCGGCCACGGTGCAGGCGGACACCGGCCCGGCCCCCGGCGCGGAGACCGCGGTACCGGCCGCTGCCGCCCCGGGCACCACGGCGGCGGACGGCTCCACGGCCGGAGCCGACCAGGAGGCCCCTGCGGCAGCTCCCGCGACCCCGGTGTCGAACGGGGTCCGTCCCGCGTCCCCGCCGCCCGCCCCGGCAGCGGTGCAACCCCTGAACCTGATGAGCGTGGCTCGCGGCGCGGTCCTGAAGCGAGCCCTCCCGGCAGCGCTGCTGCTGGCCGCGATCGCCATCGGGCTGACCATCTGGCTCGCGCGATAGACCCTGCAGGCCCCGCGGCCGGGCTGCCTTGGGCGGTGGCGGTGTGCCGCGGGTCCCGTGGCCGGGGGTGCCCGAGCGGTGGCAGCTTTTCGCGGGTCCGTGGCCGGGGGTGCCCTGGACGGTGACGGTCTGCTGCCTGGTCCGCGGCCGGGGGCGCCTTGGGCGGTGGCGGCCTTCGGTGAGTCCCGCAGCCGGCGGCGCCTGAGCGGTGGCGGTGTGCTGGGCCCTGTCGTCCCACAACGGGGCGCACCTGGGCAGTGAGGTCCTTCGGACCCGCGGCCGGGTCGGCCCGGCAGACGCCGGTCAAACGCCGGTCTTGCGCCGGTTTCTTAGCGGCCCCGCCGCCGGGCTCACCCGGACTGCGGCGGTGCGTCCCGCCCGCCGGTTCCGAGGCCCGGTTCGCGCGGGCAACCACGGTGTCCCGCCGGGCTCGCGCGGCGCCCCGCGTGTCAGCGGGGCACGGGTGTCAGCGGTGCCCGGCGTCTCAGCCGCGCCCCGCGCCCCGCGTGCCGCGTCCGGCGTGTCAGCTGCGCCCGCGTGGCAGCGGTGCCTGGCGTGTCAGCCGTGCCCGGCGTGCCGCGCCCCGCGTGCCGAGCCCGGCGTGTCAGCCGCGCCCGCATGGCAGCGGTGCCCGGCGTCTCAGCCGCGCCCGGCGTGTCAGCCGCGCCCGCGTGTCAGCGGTGCACGCTGTGGGCGGTCGCGCGGGCGGCGCGGCCGTCCGGTGGGGGCGCGAGCGAGCTCGCGGATTTCGCACTCACGCCCGCGTATCGACAGGATGGGGGCATGAACGACATCCGTACCCCCCGCCTGCTGCTGCGCCGCTGGCAGGACGACGACCTCCTGCCCCTGTCCGAGATCCACGCCGACCCCACGGTGATGCAGTGGATCGGTGACGGCCTGCCGCGGTCCCTTGAGGAGACCGCGGAGCAGATCGAGGCGTGGGAGGAGGAGTGGGACGACGAGGGTTTCGGGGTCTTCGCCGTCGAACTCCTCGGCTCGGGAGAACTCGCCGGAGCCGTCGGCCTGTACGTCCCCGACTCCCCGCCCGAGATCGCGGACCGGATCGCCATCACCTGGCGGCTCGGACGGGTCTACTGGGGACAGGGGTACGCGTCGGAGGCCGCCCACGCCGCGCTCGAGTTCGCCCTCCAGGACCGTGGCATCGACCGGGTCGTCGCCGCGCCCCGGCCGGGCGACAGCGCCTCCGCGAACGTGCTGGAGAAGCTCGGTATGAAGATGGAGGGTGCCGTACAGGACCCGGTCCATGGATACGACCTCCGGCTGTACACGATCGACCTCACGGAGTACGAGGGCTGACGGACCCGGCGCGCGCACGGCCGTCGGCGGACCTGTCGGCGGCCGGTGCACAAATGGCTGGAGTTCGCCCTGGCCCGGCACGGTCGGGCTTCGTACGATGCGATCGCTCCCGGCCTTCACAGCGCCTTCATCGAACCTTCACAGGGTCGGGTCCGAGCGCGCCTCCGCGTGATGCACATGTAGTTGATCGATTGACATGTGCATGACTGTCCGTGCGCTCTGCCGTTCCTGCGCTCCCTGCCCGATCGTCTGATCCCAAGCACCTGGTCCGCGACGGCCCCTGCACATGGGGGCCGCACCCCCCATTTCGCGGCGGGGCACGCTGCCCGCCGCCGGAACACCGACGCAACGGATTGGAACACCATGACCGGCGGACTGCTTCTGAGCGGCGCCATCGCCGCTCTCTTCGCCACCGCACTGCCCGCGCACGACCCGTCGAGCGCGATCGTCGACCCGCCCCCGGACAAGATCGTCATCAACGTCGCCACCGTGAACGGCTCCGGCTGTCCCGCGGGCACCGCCGCCGTCGCCGTGTCCCCGGACAACACCGCCTTCACGGTGACCTACAGCGACTACCTCGCCCAGGTGGGAGGCAACTCCGATCCCACCGCGTTCCGCAAGAACTGCCAGCTCAACCTGGTCGTCGCCGTGCCGGGCGGCTTCACGTACGCCATCGCCAGCGCGGACTACCGCGGCTTCGCCTCGCTCAAGGCGGGGGCGACCAGCACCGAGAAGGCCTCGTACTACTTCCAGGGCTCGTCGAACACGGCCTCCATCACGCACCCCTTCAGAGGCCCGCTCGTCGACAACTGGCAGGCCACGGACACCACGGAATGGGCCCAACTGGTCTGGGCGCCCTGCGGTGTCCAGCGGAACTTCAACATCAACACCGAGATCCGCGTCAACGCGGGCACGTCGGCTCCCAGCAGCACCAGCTTCATGACCATGGACTCGACGGACGGTGAACTCAGCACCATCTACCACCTGGCATGGAAGGAGTGCCCCGCCGCCTGAGAACCTGAAGGGCCCGCACCGGGTCCCCTCGGCCGGCTCCTCCGCACCGGGAGCCGGCCGAGGGCGTACCACCGGCCTACGGGATTCAGCCGCCGGGGCCGGCGCAGATGTGCTCGGGCGGCCGGAACGAGCGGGCGTCGTCCGCGTCCTCGTCCACCTGGACCCGTATGGTCTCCAACTGCCGGAGCAGCGAGTCGAGATGTTTCCTCGCGGGGTCGCGGAAGAACTCCAGGACCGCCCGGTGGAAGGCGTCCCGCAGCTCCGGCGGCATCACGTCGGAGGCGTCGAAACACAGGGCCTGGGCCGTCGAGTTGAGCAGGTGGTCGATCTCCTGCTCGACGGGGTTCGCCGACTCCGTGGGAGGCAGCCCCTTCGTGTCCGGGAACAGCGGACGCACCGCCGGGTCCGCCTCGGCCCGCCATCGCGCCCGCCCGGCCGGGCTCGACAGCCGCTCGACCAGTTCCTGGGCGTCGGGGTCGTCGCTGAAGACGGCGGCCATGTCCCCGGCGACCTCGAACGTGTCGCGGTTCTCGGCCCGCCCGCGCAGGAACCGGGCCGACGGCTCCACACGGATGTCGTCGCCCGCGTACACGTACCGGATGAAGGCGCTCTGGTGTTCGTGGGTGCACTCGAAGCCGGGGGAGTTCAGCAGTCCGCGGGGCCCCGCAGGTCCGGACGTGCCCTCGTACGACGTCGTCAGCGACTGCTCCACGGAGTCGTCGGTGCGGCCGTCGAGCAGCTCCGCCCAGGTCGTCCACGCCCGTACGACGTCAGGGTCGCGCCAGCTGAGCCTGCTCGTGGCCCATTGCTCGTAGCGGCCGGGACCCGCCTGGTGGAGCATGATGTCCTCGATCCAGTCCGTACCGGGCCAGCCCGAGGTGGCCTGCGAGGCGAGCCCCACGCACCACGTCGGATCGTCGCTCGGCGTGCCCTTCTTGCTCCACACCAGGCTCTTCAGGTCGACCTTCAGCGGCACCCAGTAGGTGCGGCTGCTGCCGTCCACCAGGATCTCCGGAGACCACGGGGAGAAGGCGCGTTCGAGGGTCGGCGAGGCGAGCGGCTTCAGTTTGTCGCGGCGGGCGTACTCGGTGAGTTCGCCGATGCTGTTCAGGACCGCCACGTCCGGCGGGGTGTCCGCCTCGAGCTGCGAGACGAGGGTTTCGCGCAGGGAGCGGGTGCCCTCGTAGGTGTAGGTCCTGCCGGTCCCGTCGTCGAGCCGCTGGAGCGCGGCCTCGAAGGCCTCGCCCTCCTTGCCGGTCCACGGGCCGAGCACGACGAGGGGGTCGGGGGCGTCCGAGGAGCAGCCGGGAACCAGGGCCAGCAGACATCCGGCCATCACGACACGCAGCCCCCGCAGGACACGCATGCCGCGCAGGGCGGTCGGTGGGCGGCTCATGAGACGGCTCCCGGACGGGCGACCACGAGATACTCGCGGCGGTACGCGTGCAGGGCGCCGCCGACGAGACCGGCGGCGAGCAGACCGGCGGGCAGGACGAAGGGCGCGACTCCGTCGAGGAAGGGGAGCCGGCCGTCGGACAGCGTCTCGTCGATCCGGGTCTCCAGTACCTCGATGGCCTGTGGGTCGGGGCCGTCGAAGGGGCGTTCCTCGGCGATCGTCTCCGTCTCCGCGGAGGTCCGCTCGGCGAGCGCGTCGGCCAGGGGAGCGGACCGCGCCTGGGCGTTCTGCGCGAGCAGCGCGTCGGCCGCCAGGAGCGGCACGGCGAGCAGCGGCAGGGCGGCCGCCGCCAGCGGAACACTGAGCCGGATGCGGAAGCGGCGGCGCAGGAACACCACGGTGCGCCACAGCCCGACGGCGAGCAGCACCAGAGCGAGACCGGAGACCACGGCCGCGGTGAGCACGCCCCCGCCCCAGGCGGCGCGTTCCGCGAGCCGTTCGTGCAACTCCCGCTCCAGCCCCGTGACGCGGTCCACGATCGAGGTCGCGCCAGAACCGGTCGCCGCAGGACACGGCGGGTAGCGGTCCTGGCGGTCCGCGGCGGCGACCGGCTCCGAACAGAGCATGCTGCGCGCGTAGGTCAGCTCGGCGTCCCGCAGCACCGCGTCGTTCGCGTGGCCCTGGGCGCGGCCGATCCACCCCGTGTAGTCGACGACCAGCGCGGACACCACACGCAGCTCCTGCTCCTCGGCCACGGTCAGGGCTCCGCTGCGGGTGAGCTGGTTGAGGCTCTGCGTCGCCCGCGCCACCCGCGTGCGGTACCGCTCGCTGAGGCCGCCGAGTTCGGCCGCTCCCGCCTCGGCGAGGTTCTTCTCGGCCTCGCCCTGCGCGATGAACAGCGACGCCTTGGCGTTCGCGAGGCCCACCAGCGCGGGCGCCAGCCGGTCCCGCAGATACGCCGAGTCGTCCCGTACGTCCCTGTACGCCCACCCGAGCGTGCCGAACGCCACCACGATGAGCAGGGGCAGCGCGATGAGCCGGTCCCGCAGGAACACCCGGTTGCGGCGGCCGGTGGGCGAGGGCCACAGATAGCGCCAGAGCCGGCGGGCGAGTTCGGCGACGACGACCACCGCTCCCCGCGCGGCCCGGCGGGGACGGGCGAGCGGTGGGGTCGCGGGCGGCGCGATTGCGACATCCGTGCCCCGGGCCGTACGTCCGCGTCGTGCCGCACCGGTCACTCGCGGGCCGTCCGGACGTTCTCGCCCCGCGTCGGCTGCGACTGATCCCGCGACTCCCGTGACTCCCGTGACTCCCGTGACTCCGGGGATCCTTGAGGCTTCCACGACCTCGGCGACCTCGGCGACCCCGGCGGCTTCTGCGATCCCTGCGACGGCGTGTGGGCGATCGAGCGCAGCCAGGCCGTCGCCCTCTTCCCGAGCCATGGGCTGTCCCGGTGGTGCCGGAAGGCGAGCGGGCGGACCGCGTAGGCACGGTCCAGCAGGGTCTCGGCGACGGCCCCGTCCTCCGCGGTGGCGGAACGGGCGGCCTGGTGGGCGAGGGTGAGATAGAGACGGGAGAGTTCTCTGCGCAGCCCGGGTTCGTCGGACGGGAGTCCCAGCCGTGCGTCGGCGTCCGCGGCGAGCCCGGCCAGCCCCGCCGCGTCGATCGCACCCCGGGCGAGGGCGCCCCGTACCGCCTCCCACACCTCCGCCGTCATACGGACCCGGGCCTGTTCGTCCGTCAGCCCGTGCGCGTGGAACAGCCGGGCCAGCCTGGCCAGCACCTCGCGGAGCCGGTCGGCGGCCTCGTCCGGGCGTTCGGCGGTGCGCGCGTGCTCGACGCCGACGCGTACGGCGGCCGTCCGCGCGGCGGTCCGGTGCCGTGAGTGCTGCGGCACCGCGTCCAGGGCCCGTACGGCGTCGTCCCACGCGGGCTCCCCGCCCAGCGCGAGCCGGGCGCGCGCCGCGCCGAACGCGGCGCTGCCGAGGGAGGGGTTGCGCAGCCGGACCGCCTCGTAGAACGTCAGCGCCTCCTGCCAGCGGCCGAGGCGCTCGGCGCAGTAGCCGAGGGCCAGTTTCGGCGCGTACTCGCCCGGGATCGCCGCGAACACCTCGTCGAAGTGGCGCCGGGCCGCCCCGACCCGGTCCTGGCCGAGCGCGAGCAGACCGCGGTGCCAGCCGAGCCGCCAGTCGTGAGGGGCGTGCTCGGCGCCGATCAGGGTCTCGGCGGACCGCAGCTCCCGTTCGGCGGCCGAGATGCCGCCCGCTGCGCTGCGCAACCGCAGCCGGCAGCGCAGCAGCAGGACCTCCGGCGAGTCCCGCCAGTCCCCGGTGTGCTGCAGGAGCGCCTCGGGAGCGGCGTCGGCCAGCCTGCTCAGCTCGGCGTGGTGGAGGTCCTGCGGATCGGGCCGCGGCACGGGCAGCCGGCTGGCGACCTCGGCGGGCGAAGGCGGCGCGTACGGGGCGGGCGCGTCCGGTGCGGCCCACCGGGTGACGGGCGGTGCCGAACCGAGGGCCGCGTCGAGCGCGTACGGCGACTGGAAGAAGAGCGGGGACGGCTCGAAGGTCTCAAGGCCGGTCCGCAGCGACCGCAACTCCCGGAAGACACCGCGCAGTTGTTCCTCCATCTCGCGCGCGGTGGCGAACCGTTCGGCCCGTTCGGCGCGGGTGGCGCGATGCAGGACCCGGGCCAGCGACACCAGTCCGAGTCCGTGGGGAGGGGGTGCCGTCATGGGGGGCGTCCCGGGGGTCCGGGGGGTGCCGCCCACACCCGGTGACTCCGGTGGACTGGTCGTCGTGCCGGTCGCCGGGCCCGTCGTCGGGCTGATCATGTCCAGGCGGCCCAGCTCCGCCAGGTCGTCGGGGCAGCGCCCCAGTCCGCTCAGCCGCCGCAGGGTCTCCCCGAGGCTGAACAGGTCGTCCTGGCCGGTGGACTGCCCGTTCGGGCCGACGGTCGGGGCCCGGAATCCCTCCGTGGTGTGGCCGGGCAGCCCGGCCGAGCGGACGCTCCCCACATCGATGATCTTCGTGGCGGTGCCGTCGTGCATCACGTTGTCCGGCTTGAGGTCGCCGTAGACCTTGCCGGGCCGGTCGGCGTGCAGATGCCCGAGAGCGGCCAGGATCCTCACCCCGTAGGCGAGTACGAACTCGTGGAAGCGACCGTCGCCGAACTCGGCCGGGTTCACCTGGACCCGCGCCCGCACCTCTTCGAGCGTGAGCCCGTCCACGTACTGCAGGACGAGGAAGTCGCCGACCTCCGGATGGTGTCCGTAGTTGAAGACACGGATGATGTCGCCGTGGCTGAGATCGACCAGGGCCCGCCGCTCCTGGGCGAGGGCGCCCGACGAGGCCGCCGCCTGCTGCGGGTGGAGGATCTTGATGGCGACCTCGCGGTTGTCGACCTTGGTGTCGAGCGCGAGATAGACCTCGCCCATGCCGCCATAACCCAGCGGCCGGATCAGCCGGTACTGGCCCGCGAGCAGCCGCCCCGAGGGAAGGGGCAGTTCCTCCCGGCCGCCGCCGTGGGAAGCCGCCCGGTCCAGCAGGGTGATCGACGGCAGCAGCACGGGGTCGGGGCTCTCCTCGGGCAGGACGACGTGCGCGGCCCGCAGAATCGGCGACGAGACCACGAGCGGGCCGAACGACGCGCTGGACTCCGGCGGTTCACCGGTCGTCCCGCTGCCCGCTGCCCCCTCCATGCGACCCCAGAATAGACGCGGCGGCTCCGAATGACCCCGTGCCGAGGGGGAGATGATGTGTCGGAGTCGACCGGGGCGCCGGTCAGGGAGGGATCAGCCGGGGGTCAGTCGGTGGCCTTCGCGTACTCCTGTGCCATGCCTCCGGCGAAGTCGAACACCACGGTGGGTTCGTCCCCCACGACCCAGGCGTCGTGGCCGGGCGGGCAGATGAAGACGTCTCCGGGGCCGACCTCGCCCTCGGCGCCGTCGTCCATCCGGATCCGCATGCGGCCCTGAAGGACGTAACCGTTGTGGTGGACCTGGCAGCTCTCGGTGCCCGCGATCGGTCCCACGGACTCGGACCAGCGCCAGCCCGGCTCGAACGTCGCCACGGCGAAGTCGAGCCCGGTGAGGTGTACGGCCTCCAGGTGGCCGTGCGGGAAGTCCCGCCGTTCGTCCGGCTTCTCGACCGCCTTGATCTCCATCATGACGGTCCCTCCAATCCAGCGTGTCCAGCGGCCTCGGGGCCCTTCCTCCTCATCGTCCGCCCGCAAGCCGGGCGCCGCCATTCGGGGGAAAGGCGCCTTGTGGACCGCCATGGATCAGCACGCGTCACACGAGGGGGATGACCACCTCGTCCTCGACGGGTGGGTCGAGTTCCTGCGGCAGGTTCCCGGTCGCCGAGAAGCAGCGCAGCCGCACCGACTCGGGGCTGACGTCCAGGCGCAGGAAGCACTTGAAGAACGGCGGACTGTACGTCGCCGACCCCGGCGAGAAGAGCCGGGTGTAGGCCTTGCGCACCGGCAGGCGCATGCGTGAGGTGCGGTCGGGACGGCCGCCGGCGCCCAGCAGGCTCGCGACGAGGCGGGTGCGCCGGGTGACCCGGGCGGACCCGGCCCTGGCCGCCCGGGTCGGGGGGATGCCGAGACGTTCGGAGACGACGGCGGTCGCCTGGTCCTCGGTGAGCGTGAAGAAGCGCCGCATCCGCAGTCGGCGCCCGTACAGACCGCTGTAGAAGGCCAGTGAGTCGCCGCGCAGCGGATAGCAGCGGAAGTCGTCCTCGGTGACCCCGGCGACGGAGACGCGCGGCATGGTGTGGGTGGCGTGCATGAAGGCCCCGCCGCCACCGGCGACCACGTACTGGATGGTGCGGCCGTCCACCGCCACCGGGTAGCGCTGGTAGTTGTGGATGTCACCGCCTATCGCGGCCACGTAGTGGTGGGCGGGATCGCGCACGATGTCGTCGACCGTGCCGCCGCCGTCGATGGCGCAGGGGTGGTGCTCGGCGTCCACGTACAAGGGGGAGCCGGTGACGAGGATCTTGGGCGTGTCGCCCTTGGAGACCTCGCGGAGCCAGCGGCCCTGCTCGGCGTCGAGGGTTCCGAGCAGTCCGGTGTCGATGCCTATGATCCGTACCGGGCCCGCGTCGATGGCCCAGTACGGGCCCGGCTGGACGGCCTGCTGGGCGGGGGCCGAGCGCAACTTCCTCGCCTCTGCCAGGCGTTGTTCGTCGGGGGCGCGGGGCTTGTGCCACAGGAGTGAGCGCCACCAGGCCGACGACAGGGGGCGGGGCCGGGGCTGCGGGGGGAGGGGCTGCGCGTCGCAGAAGACGCGCATGAAGCCGTCCAGGTCCTCGTACCAGTCGTGGTTGCCGGGTATCGCGTAGATCGGCGCCTGGTAGTCCTGGTACGGGCGGAAGAACTTCGTGCCGTAGTCGTCGGTGGCGCCCACCGGGTAGATCACGTCGCTGGCGAGTACGGCGAACTCGGTGCCCTGACCGGCTTTCAGGAAACCGGGCACGACCGCGTACTGGGGGTCGTCGCCCTCGCCGGTGTCCCCGATCACCATGAACGAGAAGCGGTCCGGGGCGGGGTGTCCGATCACCTTGTCGGGCGGGGCTCCGGCGGCCGTCCGTTGCTCCACCCAGCGGTTGCGGGTGCGGGCCGTCGGGTCGCCGAAGAGGGAAGCCAGTGTGCCGTTGCGGGCGGGCCAGAGGGTTTTGGGGTTGACCCAGGACAATTCCTCGGTCCGTTGCGGCATCAGGAGCGGGTACGCGCCGCGTTCGGTGTCGCCCCAGCCTGCGCCGGCCGCGGTGTCGCGTGAAGAGTCGGACATCCACGAACGTTAGCAATGCGGTTGCCCTGGCCGGTGGTTGGGCGGGGGGATCTTCGTCTGCGGGCCGACTGCGGTTGGCCGCGCAGTTCCCCGCGCCCCTTGAAGGCGCCCGGGGGCGCGGGGTTGCTTCTCGCGTGCGGGCCGGTGGGGGCCGGTCGCGCAGTTCCCCGCGCCCCTTAAAGGCGGGTGGGGGTGCGGAGTTGTTTTGTCCGCGGGCCGGTGGGGGCTGATCGCGCGGTTCCTCGCGCCCCTAAAGGCGCTCGGCCGGTGGGCGCGGCGTTCCTCGCTGTGCTTGAAGGCAGGGGGCGGGTCCGGGTTTTTCAGGGGCGCGGGGAACTGCGCAGTCTTTGGCGGGGGCCGGACGGTGGCGCGGGTTCAGGACGGTGGGGCGGTCACACGCGGAGCGTCAGGCGGGCGTCCGGGATCACGGCCACGCCCGTGATCTCGATCATCGCTTCCGGTTGCCACAGCGCCGCGCAGCCGATCCCGGCCATCGCCGGATACACCGGCCCCGCAAGCTCCCGCCACACCCTCCCGATCTCCTTGCCGTGGGCCTGGTAGTCGGGGATGTCGGTGAGGTAGATCGTCACGCTCACCAGATCCCCCGGCTCCCCACCCACCTCGCGCAGCGTCGTCAGCACGTTGCCGAACGCCTGGCGGAACTGCTCGACGATCCCACCCGGCACGATCTTCATGTTCGCGTCGAGAGCGGTCTGCCCGCCCAGATGCAGCGTGTTCCCCGCGAGCGTTCCGTGCGAGTAGCCACGGGGCGTCGGCAGCGCTCCCGGGTTCACGGCGATGGGAGTCACGTGGCCTCCGTGGGTTCGGGGAGGACGGCCCGCTCCGAGGGGCCGTCTCCGGTCGCGTACGGCATGCTGTATTGACAATAAATGACGGTCGTGAAAAAAACGAGATACCACACGAACCGCGCCACCGATGACCCGCCGATCACCCACCGATCAGCCACGATCACCCGCTCCCGAAGCCGCCCGACCGGAACGGAGCCAGCCCCCATGGAGCCCGACCTCAGCAAGTACCGCCTGGAGGGTGACGCCTCGATGTACCGGCTGCCCAGCGGGATCGTCGCTCCCGTGGTGACGCGCGCCGGATCGGAGAGCGGAAACACCGCCGACTCCGGCGGGGCCGTCCGGATCTCGGGCGTCAGCATCCAGCACACCCCCGCCACGAAGCTGTGGTTCGGCAAGGTCAGCAACGACCCCGGCTACCGCTCGGTCACCCACCACCACGGCGAGGCCGAGACCGGCGGTTATGTCCTGTCGGGGCGGGCCCGCATCTACTTCGGCGAGAAGTTCGAGGACTACGTCGACATGTCGGAGGGCGACTGGGTCTTCGTCCCGCCGTTCATGCCGCACATCGAGTGCAACCTCTCCCGCAGCGAGCCGCTGACCTGGATGACCACCCGGACGCCGGAGAACATCGTCGTCAACCTGACCGACGTCCCCGACGCCGACCTGCGCGACTGGCTCGACCGGTGACGCCGGGTCCCGGACCGGCGCCGGGCCGTACGCCGCCGACCTCGGCCTTCTTCACCGACGCCGTCACGCTCACGCCCACCCCGCCCGAGCACTTCGACCTGGCCTTCACCGCCGTCACCCAGCCCTGCCCCTGGCCCAAGGCGTACGGCGGCGACCTGGTCGCGGCGGCGGCAGCGGCGGCCATGCGGTCGGTGACCGACGCCAAGACGCTGCACTCGATGCACAGCTACTTCCTGCGCCCCGCCGACATCGGCGCCGAGGTGCGCTACGAGGTGGAGGTGCTGCGCGACGGCCGCGGCTACAGCACCCGGCAGGTACGCGGCTACCAGAACGGCAAACCCCTCTACGTCTGCCTGGCCAACTTCGCCGCGGGGGAGCCCGGCGGAGCCTTCCACGCGGAGTTCGCGGAGGTCGTCCCCGACCCGGAGGACCTGCCCAGTTCGGCGGTGTACCTCGAAGAGCGCAGCGGCGGCTCGATGACCGACGAGTCGAAGGCCTACTGGTCCGCCGGCCGCAGCTTCGACATGCGGCACGTGCCCGGCCCGGTCTACCTCACCGTCGAGGGCAAACGGCTGCCGCAACAGGCGCTCTGGGTGCGGCCCTTCGACAGGCTGCGTACCGTCGAGGGACTGACCGAAGCCCAACGGGACCTGGCCGCATTGGCGTACGTCTGCGACTACACGATCCTCGAACCCGTCCTGCGCGTACTGGACCTGGCCTGGGCCGACCCCGGGCTCGTCACCGCAAGCCTCGACCACGCCATGTGGTTCCACCGCTCCGGGCCGGTCGGCGACTGGCTCCTCTACGTCCAGGAAGCGGTCGCCGCCGACGCGGGCCGCGGACTGGGCACCGGCCGCTTCTTCACCCGCGACCACCGTCACCTGGCCACCGTCGTCCAGGAGGGCATGATCCGCCCCGCCTGATCCGCCGCCCGGCACGGCACGGCCTCGTCCGGTACCGAGCGGCCCCGCCCGGCACCGACGGGCTCCCGGAAGGACTCCTCCGTTGACTCTTCCGCCACCGCTCCCACCGCGCCCCTCCCGGCCACCGTCCTCCTCGGCGTACGAGGACACCTTCGCCCGCGACCATCTCCCGCCCGCCCACCTGTGGCCGACGATCGAGTTCGCCACGCCCGCACTGCGCCACCCGGAACGGCTCAACGCCGCCACCGAACTCATCGACCGCCCCACGTCCGCGTTCGGGGCCGACCGCCCGGCACTGCGCACACCGACCGGGGAGACCTGGACCTACGGGGAGCTGAGGACCCGCGCCAACCAGGTGGCCCAGGTGCTCACCGAGGACCTCGGCCTGGTCCCGGGACAGCGGGTCCTCCTCCGCTCGCCCAACACACCGTGGACCGTGGCGAGTTGGCTCGGCGTGCTCAAGGCCGGGGGAGTCGTCGTCACCGTCATGGCCGCACTGCGCGCCCGCGAGATCGCCCCGGTCGCCGAACGGACCCTGCCCGCCCTCGCCCTGGTCGACCACCGCTGCGCCGAGGACGTCCGTGTCGTACGCGACACCGTGCTGCCCTCGCTGAAGGTCGTCGAGTTCGGCGGCACCGGGCCGGGCGATCTCGTGGTCCGCGCCTCGGCGAAGTCCGGCGAGTTCACCGCCGTGGACACCGCCGCCGACGACGTGGCACTCCTCGCGCCGACCTCCGGCAGCACCGGCACCCCCAAGATCACCATGCACTTCCACCGGGACGTCCTGGCCATCGACGACACCTTCGGCCGGCAGGTGCTGCGCCTGCTCCCGGACGACCTGGTGGCCTGCAGCGCCCCCTTCGCCTTCACCTTCGGCCTCGGCATGCTCGTCGTCTTCCCGTTGCGGGCCGGCGCCTGCGCCCTGCTGACCGAGACCGTGACCCCGCCGGGCATGGCGGAACTCGTCGAACGGCAGGGCGTCACCGTGCTCGCGACGGCGCCCACGGCGTACAAGGCGATCCTGCGCGAGGGCCGCGAACAGCAGCTCGCCGGGCTGCGTGTCGGCGTCTCGGCCGGCGAACACATACCGGTCGGCACCTGGGAGCAGCTGCGCGACCGCATCGGACTGCGGGTCGTCGACGGGATCGGCGCCACCGAACTGCTGCACATCTTCATCTCGGCGGCCGGTGACGACATCCGCCCCGGAGCCACCGGAAAACCGGTACCGGGTTTCCGCGCCACGATCCTCGGCCCGGACGGCACGGAGCTGGGCCCGGGCGAGCCGGGCAGGCTGGGCGTCATCGGCCCGGTCGGCTGCCGCTACCTCGACGACGAACGCCAGAAGGACTACGTCGTCAACGGCTGGAACGTCACCGGTGACGTCTTCCACCGCGACGAGGACGGCTACTTCCACTACCACGCCCGCGGCGACAACATGATCGTCTCCTCCGGCTACAACATAGGCGGCCCCGAGGTGGAGGCCGCCATAGACACCCACCCCGACGTCCTGGAGTGCGCCGTCGTCGGCCGGAGCGACGCCGAACGCGGCGAGGTCGTCTGCGCCTTCGTCGTCCTGCGGGACGGCGTGAGCGGTGACGCGGCCAAGGCCAAGGAGATCCAGGACCACGTCAAGCAGGTCATCGCGCCCTACAAGTACCCGCGGGACGTGCGGTTCCGCACGTCCCTGCCACGCAACGCCAGCGGCAAACTGCAGCGTTTCGCACTCCGCGCGGCCGTCGAGGACGAACAGGCCGCGGCGGCCGCCGGCGAGCACTGAAAGAGGAACCCCCGTGAAGATCGCGATCGTTGGCGGTGGCCCCGGCGGCCTCTACTTCGCCGCTCTCATGAAACAGCTCGACCCGGCTCATGAGATCACCGTGTGGGAGCGCAACGCCCCGGACGACACCTTCGGCTTCGGCGTGGTGTTCTCCGACGAGACGCTCGGCGGCATCGAGAACGCGGACCGTGAGTTCGCCGATGCCATGGCCCGGCGCTTCGCGCGCTGGACCGACATCGACATCCACTACCGCGGCCGGACCCACACCGTGGGCGGCCAGGGCTTCGCCGCGATGGGCCGCCGGGAACTGCTCGGGCTGCTCCAGCGCCGCTGCCACGACCTCGGTGTGCGCGTCCGCTTCTCCATGGCCGCCCCCGACACCGACGCCCTGCGGACCTCGTACGACCTCGTGGTGGGCGCGGACGGGGTCAACTCGCAGGTCAGGGCCGCTCATTCGGACATCTTCCGTCCCACGCTGGACCAGCGGCACAACAAATACATGTGGCTGGGCACGGACCGGGTCTTCGAGGCGTTCCAGTTCTTCGTCAAGCAGACGGAGTGGGGGACCATGCAGGTGCACGGCTACCCCTACTCCGAGTCCGGCTCCACCTTCATCGTCGAGATGCACGAGGACGTGTGGCGCCGGGCCGGCTTCGACGCCGGCGAGGAGACCGTGTTCCCGCCGGGTGCCTCCGACGAGCGGGCCGTCGAGCGCGTCCGCGGGCTCTTCGCCGAGGAACTGGCCGGGCACCGGGTGTTCGCCAACAACTCGAAGTGGCTCGGCTTCACCACCGTACGCAACGAGCGCTGGCACCACGGCAATCTCGTCCTCGTCGGGGACGCCGCGCACACCGCGCACTTCTCGATCGGATCGGGCACCAAACTGGCGATGGAGGACTCCCTCGCCCTCGCCGCGTGCCTGCACGAACACCCGGACACCGGGAGCGCGTTGGCGGCGTACGAGGCGGAGAGACGCCCCGTCGTCGAGTCCACGCAGCGGGCCGCCCAGGCCTCCCTGGAGTGGTTCGAGAACATCGGCATGTACGCCCACCAGGAGCCGACCCAGTTCTGCTTCAACCTGCTGACCCGGTCCCGCCGCATCACGTACGACAACCTCCGCACCCGCGACCAGGAGTTCGCCGACCGGGTCGACGCGGCCTTCGCGGCCTCCCAGGGTCTGCCGGAGACCGCTCCGGCGATGTTCCAGCCCTTTCGCCTCGGGGAGCTGGAGCTGAAGAACCGGGTGATCGTGTCCCCGATGGACATGTACTCGGCCGTCGACGGCGTACCCGGCGACTTCCACCTCGTCCACCTCGGCTCGAAGGCGATGGGCGGCGCCGGACTGGTCATGACGGAGATGGTGTGCGTGTCGCCCGAGGGCCGCATCACCCCCGGCTGCACGGGACTGTGGAGCGACGAACAGCGCGACTCGTGGGAGCGGATCGTGTCCTTCGTCCACGAGCGCAGCTCCGCCCGGATCGGGCTCCAGCTCGGTCACTCCGGCCGCAAGGGCTCCACCCGGATCATGTGGGAGGGCATGGACGACCCGCTGCCGGACGGCAACTGGGAGCCCGTCGGCCCCTCTCCGCTGCCGTACGGCCCCGGATCGGCCGTTCCCCGCGAGCTGGACCGTGCCGGCCTGGACGCCCTGGTCGCCGACTTCGTCGCCGCCGCCCGCCGCGGCGCCGAGGCGGGGTTCGACCTCCTCGAACTCCACTGCGCCCACGGCTACCTGCTGTCCTCGTTCCTCTCACCGACGGCGAACCACCGCACCGACGAGTACGGCGGTCCGCTGCGCGACCGGCTCCGGTTCCCCCTGGAGGTCTTCGACGCGGTCCGTGCCGCCTGGCCCGCCGAGCGGCCGATGATCGTACGGATCTCCGCGTCGGACTGGGTTCCGGACGGCAACACCGAGCACGACGCCGTGGAGATCGCCCGCGCCTTCGTCGCCCACGGCGCGGACGCGATCGACGTCTCCTCCGGGCAGGTCACCCAGGACGAGCGTCCCGCGTACGGCCGCTCGTACCAGACGCCGTTCGCCGACCGCATCCGCCACGAGGTCGCGGCGGCCACCGGCACGGCCGTCATCGCGGTCGGGGCCATCGCGTCCTACGACGACGTGAACTCGATCCTCCTCGCCGGCCGCGCCGACCTGTGCGCCCTCGGCCGCACCCACCTCTACGATCCGCACTGGACGCTGCACGCGGCGGCCGAGCAGGAGTACAGGGACAGCGCCGGCCAGTGGCCGCTCCCGTACCGGGCCGGCGCCCGCAAACCCCCCAGCGCACGCACCGACGCCGTCCGCCCACGGCTCTCCCTGCTGCGGGCCGAGGACCCCGGACAGACCGTCCACCTGCGCTGGACCCCGCCCAGGAAACCGGCCGCCGTCTCCTGAGGACGAGCCACCGCGCACCGCTCCCACCTGACCGGAAAAGGACCCCCCACTACGTCATGTGACGCATTGACCCCAATGCTCCGTCACGGTTGCATGCTTCAGGACCTCCGGCGGGGAGCCGGAGGGCACGGTGTGCCGAGTGCGGGGGGAAACGATGATGCGTACGGGCTGGGGCGCCACACGACGTGTGAGAGTCGCCGTGGGTGTGACGGTCGCGGTCTGCGCGGTCACGGCGGTGCTGCCGGGAGCCGCCTCCGCCGAGCCCGCGCGCGGCGCGGGAACCGTGGGCGCGCGCGGAGCCGGAGTCGAGCGGGTCAGTGTCGCGTCCGACGGCACGCAGGGCGACGGCGGCTCGGCCGGCGGCACGATCACGTCCGACGGCCGGCGGATCGCCTTCTCGTCGGTGGCGCAGAACCTCACGACCGGCTCCCCGACGACCTATGAAAAGGTGTTCGTGCGCGACCGGCGGACGAACGAGACCCTGCGGATGAGCACCAGTGCGCCCCCGGTCCAGCGGCACCCGGTGATCAGCGGCGACGGGGAGTACATCGCCCACTGGGGGCTGATACAGCGGGACACGAAGACGTTCCTGTCCCAGCTGAGGTCGCAGGGCACGATCGGCATCAACTGTCCCGGCCTCAGCTGCAGTCAGCCGTCACTGAGCGAGGACGGCCGCTACCTCGTGCAGGTCGGCACCTCCGGGCGACCGGCGGTCAGGCAGCGCATCGAGGTGCAGGACTGGCACGCGAACACCACGCGGACCGTCTTCGAGTTCGACCACACCGCCCCGTCCCGGCCGTCCATCAGCGGCGACGGCCGCTTCGTCGCCTACCAGGACGGCCGGGCGCAGGACGTCTTCGTGTGGGACCGGACCGACGACACCTCAGCCGGCCCGATCGAGGGCCCGTCCGAGGCGGCGACACTCGTCCAGCTCAGCAGGGACGGCAGCAAGATCGTGTACCTCTCGGGCTCCGACACCCACGTCCAGGACGAGGCGTCGGGC
This sequence comes from Streptomyces sp. NPDC127119, assembly GCF_042677425.1. Lineage (NCBI taxonomy): Bacteria > Bacillati > Actinomycetota > Actinomycetes > Kitasatosporales > Streptomycetaceae > Streptomyces > Streptomyces sp. NPDC127119. The sequence goes on from NZ_JBHXTO010000002.1 coordinate 38,741, forward strand.
ACCGACCGGCTGGTGCCGGACGCGCGGGGCCTGGCCATCGATCCCACCGGCCGCTATCTGCTGTACGCCCCGCAGGACCCGAACGGACCGTCGCTCGTGCTGCGCGACCTGGTGACGGGCACCGACGAGACCGTCTCGGAGCAACCCGCCTCGGCCGGCACCGACGCCGTCAGCACCGGCGGGCGTGACGTGGTCTTCCATTCCGCGGCCGACGACATCGTGCCCGACGACACCAACGGCACGTCGGACGTGTTCGTCCGCCACTTCTACTGATGGCTCCGGCTCGCTCCGGCTGTTACGTCGAGGCCTGGTCGTTGTCCTTCAGCGCGCCCCAGCCGTGCCACCGGTCGACCTCGATGAAGGCGCTGACCCGGTCGCGGACGCGGTCGGGGTAGGCCTCACCGGTGTAGTGCCGGGAGATGCGGTCGATGTCGACCAGGCCCTCGTCGTCCTTCATGTCCGTCACCTGGCCCAAGAGGGTGACATGGGTGTACCAGTCGTCCCCGTCGAGGACGGTGAGCGTCACCCGGGGGTCGCGCCGCAGGTGTTTCAGGCGCACCCGGCCCAGGTCCATGCTGATCAGCGCGCGGTCGTCCTCCCACAGGTACCAGGTGGGTGTGGACACGGGCGCGCCGTCCGAACGCACCGTGGCGATGACGGCCGCGTTCGGGCGGCTCAGCAGTTCGACGGCCTCGGGCGGAAGCGGCGGCTTGGACATGTGCACTCCTCCATCTGGGCGGGCCCGCAGGGTGAGGACCTCCCGCGACTGCATCCTCGTGCCCCGCGTTCACCCCCGCCACTCGACGCTCCCGCCCTTCGGCGCCGCCGCCTCGGGCGGGTTCCTGCCGTCAGGGCTTCACGGCCACCGCGCCGAACTGCGGGACCGTGGCGGGGGAGCCGGTGCCGGGGTGCCAGTGCGTGCAGGAGACCAGGCCCGGTTCGAGGAACTCCAGACCGTCGAAGAAGGCGGTGACCTCCGCGCGGGTGCGGGCGGTGATCGGCGGGGTGGCGTTCTCGTTCCAGAACTTCATCGCCGCCACGTTGCCCTCGCCGCCGAGGTCGGGGTCGGTGGTGGGGTGGGTGAGGACCAGGTAGCTGCCGGGCGGGACCGCCGCCAGGATCTGACGCACGATGTCCTGGGCCTTGTCGGTGTCGAGGACGAAGTTGAGGATGCCCAGCATCATCACCGCGACGGGCCGGTCGAGGTCCAGGGTCGCCGAGGCTCGCTCGACGATGCCCTCGGGGTGGTGGACGTCGGCGTCGATGTAGTCGGTGGCGCCCTCGGGAGTGCTGGTCAGCAGGGTCCGCGCGTGGGCGAGCACGATCGGGTCGTTGTCGACGTACACGATGCGCGCGTCGGGTGCGGAGCGCTGGGCTATCTCGTGCGTGTTGTCCAGGGTCGGCAGACCGGTGCCGATGTCCAGGAACTGCCGTACCCCGTGCTCCTCGACCAACTGGCGGACCGCACGGCCGAGGAACTCCCGGTCGGCGCGGGCCACGTCGCGGATCACCGGGAACATTCCGGCGACCTGGTCGCCGACGGCCTGGTCGACCTCGTAGTTGTCCTTCCCGCCGATCCAGTAGTTCCAGACCCGGGCGTTGTGCGCCACCCCGGTGTTGAGTCTCCCGGAACCGCTGGACGGGGTCTGGTTCTCACTCATGTCTTTCCTCTCCCGGGCACCCGCGGACCCGCCGCGTGTGTCCTGGGCGTCTGCGGCCGCCGTGGCGGCACCGAACCGTCGTCCCCGCCATTCTGCCGCCTGTTGATCACGCCGTCCCGGTATTCCGGTCTGCCCGTCCGGCACATCCGGCGGACGGCCGGGCCCATGAGGCCGTGCCGTTCCGGCAACGGATGGCCCGCAGGGCCCCCTTGATCACTTTGAACGATTCAAATCAGAGGGCGTAGCTCTGACAACACCCCTTCGTGCGCGAACCCTTGACGCGTGTGGTGTGCACACTTACCGTCTCCCGCGGACGATGTAAAACGATTCAAGTTTCCTCGATTCGCCACCTCTGCTTTCCGTCTGGTACTTCCCCCTGCCCGGAAGGAGCACGGCGTCTTGCCCGCACCGCACGACATGCCACGCCCGTCCCGCCGCCAGATCCTGGCTGCCGCGTCCGCGGCGGCCACAGCCGCCTCGCTCGCCCCGTTCGCCGCGGAAGCGGCCGCGGCCGCGACGGCCGGACCGCGGTCGGTCCTCACCGCCTTCCGGCTGTCCGACGTCCGGCTGCTGGAGAGCCCGTTCCTCGCCAACATGCGGCGCACCTGCGCGTATCTGCTCTTCGTCGACACCGACAGGCTGCTGCACACCTTCCGGCTGAACGTGGGACTGCCCTCCACCGCCGAACCCTGCGGCGGCTGGGAGGCGCCGGGCATTCAACTGCGCGGCCACACCACCGGACACCTGCTCAGCGCGCTGGCCCAGGCGTACGCCAACACCGGCGACGACGCCTACGCGGCCAAGGCCCGTTCCCTGGTGTCCGCACTCGCCGAGTGCCAGCGGGCGGCCCCGGCGGCCGGGTACCACGCGGGATATCTGTCCGCGTTCCCCGAGTCCGTCTTCGACCAGTTGGAGGCGGGCGGCAAGCCCTGGGCCCCGTACTACACGCTCCACAAGATCATGGCGGGGCTGCTCGACCAGTACGAACTGGCGCGCAACAAGCAGGCGTTGGCCGTGCTGCTGGACATGGCGGCCTGGGTGGACGCCCGCACCGCGCCGCTCTCCACCGAGCGGATGCAGACGCTGCTGAAGGTCGAGTTCGGCGGCATGAACGACGTACTCGCCCGCCTCCACCTGCTGACGGGCGACCCGGCGCCGCTGCGGACCGCCCGGCGCTTCGACCACGAGGAGCTGTACGCCCCGCTGGCCGCAGGCCGGGACGAACTCGCGGGCCGCCACGCCAACACCGAGATCGCCAAGGTCGTGGGAGCGGTCCCGAGTTACGAGGCCACGGGCGAGAGGCGCTACCTCGACATCGCGGACCACTTCTGGACGACGGTCGTGCGGGACCATTCGTACGCCATCGGCGGCAACTCCAACCAGGAGCTGTTCGGGCCGCCCGACGAGATCGTGAGCCGCCTGTCCGAGGTGACCTGCGAGAACTGCAACAGCTACAACATGCTCAAGCTCGGCCGGCACCTGTTCCTGCACCGCCCCTCCCGCGCGGCGTACATGGACCACTACGAGTGGACGCTCCACAACCAGATGCTCGGGGAGCAGGATCCCGACTCCGCGCACGGGTTCGTCACCTACTACACCGGACTGTGGGCGGGTTCGGAGCGGCAGCCCAAAGGCGGCCTCGGCTCGGCGCCCGGCAGTTACAGCGGGGACTACGACAACTTCTCCTGCGACCACGGCTCGGGTCTGGAGACCCACACCAAGTTCGCCGACAGCATCTACTTCCGGGACCGTGACTCCCGCGGCCCCTCGCTGTACGTCAACCTGTTCATCCCCTCCGAACTGCGATGGCGGGACGTCGGTGTGACGATGCGTCAGAAAACCGACTACCCCAAAACCGACCGCACCCGCCTCACCGTCACCGGGGGAGACGCCCGCTTCACGCTGAGGCTGCGTGTCCCCGCGTGGGTTGCTGACAGCGGCCGGGAACCCCGGCTTGAGGTCAACGGCCGCCCCTTCCCGGGCCGGCTCAAGCCGGGCACGTACGCCGCCGTGGAACGGCACTGGCGTCCCGGGGACACCGTGGAACTCGTGCTGCCCCGACGGCCCGTCTGGCAGGCCGCCCCCGACAACCCGCAGGTGAAGTCGCTCTCGTACGGGCCTCTGGTCCTCGCGGGGGAGTACGGCGACACCGCGCTCGCCACCCTCCCCGTGATCCGGCCCGAGACCCTGCGCCCGGTGTCCGGCAGCGGCACGGCGTTCACCGCTCTCGCCGACGGGCGTCACGTGTCACTGCGTCCGTTCCACGAGGTGCACCACCAGCGCTACAACGTCTACTGGGCCGTGGAACCGCGGCCCGCACGCGAACGGGACATCGCGCGCTACCCCTTCGACGAGGGGACCGGCACCTCGGCGGCCGACCGTACCCGCACCTTCGCCGACGCGACCCTCGCGCCGGGTGCCACCTGGGCCGAGGCCGACGGCGTGCGGTCCGTGTCCCTGGACGGGAAGGGCGCCCACGTCGTCCTGCCGGCCGGACTGCCCGGCGGACTCGACGAACTGACCGTCAGCGTCCGGGTCCGCGTGGACACCCTGACCGCCTCCGCCCGCGTCTTCGACCTGGGTTACCACAAGGACACGTACCTGTTCCTGGCGGCGACCACCGGAGCGCGGCGCGCACGGGCCGCGCTGAAGATCGCCGGCATGGAGTCCGAGGACGTCGTCGACGCGGGCGGCCCGCTCCCCGCCGGCCGGTGGGTCCACGTGGCCCTCACCCTCGGCGGCGGCACAGGTGTCCTCTACCTCGACGGTGTCGAGGCGGGACGCAACGACGCCATGGTCGCGAGTCCGCTCCTGCTCGGCGCGAGCACCCGCAACTACCTGGGCCGCTCACAGAACACCACGCACCCCTATCTGCACGGCGCGGTCCGTGACTTCCGGCTGCACAACCGGGCCCTGAGCGCGTCCGAGGCGGCGCGCCTGGCGGCCGGCTGACCTGCTGTCTCCGGTGCTCCACCAAGCATCGGCCCCCCCATCGCCCCGATCACCCGGATTCCCCCAGTACACCGTTCCGTCCGGCGGGCGCCCCGGTGCCCGCCGTTCACGCAGGAGTTCAACCATGTCCCACATGTCGCACGACGACCTGTCCAGACGCCGCTTCGTGGCCGCCGCCGGTGCCGCGGGCACCGTCCTCGCGGTCGGCCTGCCCGAAAGCGCCCTCGCCGCCGGAGAAGGAGCCACGGGCGCCGGCGCCACGGCTCCGAGCGCCGAACGCTCCTTCTCCGCCCAGCACTTCGCCGATCCCCGGCGGGACAGCAGACCGACCGTCTACTGGTACTGGAACGGGCCCGTCACCCCCGAACTCGTGGACCGGCAGCTGGCCGACCTCCGGGACAAGGGCATGTACGAGGTGGTGCTCTTCCCGTTCGACAACGCCGAGATGCAGCCGGTGTTCTTCACCGAGGAATGGTTCGACATCGTCGGACACGTACTGCGCACCGCGGAACGCACCGGCATGCGCGTATGGCTGTTCAACGACGACCACTTCCCCAGTGGCCGCGCGGGGGAGTACATCGTCAAGGGCGGCACGGTCGGCTCCCGCACGTACGAGCCACGGCCCGACCTGCGCCTGAAGGCACTCTGGCGCTCCACCACCGTCGTCGAGGGCCCCGCCACCGTCGACCTGCGCCGCAGCAGCGGGGTGGGCGTGGCGGCCGGACAACTGGTCGCCGACGCGGCCGTGCTCGACGGCGCCGCCGTACTGCGCGGCGGCGACGGGTGGGCGGACTACACCGTCACCGGCAGCGCCAAGGCCGACCACACCGCGGCCGGTCTCGTCGTCCGCGCCTCCGCCGACGGACTCGACGGGTACGCCGTCACCTTCGACCAGACCGGAGTCGTCACCGTCCTGCGTCTCGCGCGCGGAACGGACCCGGCCGAACTCCTGCGCAGCACCCGCACCGACGGCTTCAACAAGACCAAGTTCCACACCGTGGCCGTCACCGTCCGGGCGGGCACCCTGTCCGTCACCCTCGACGGCAAGGACAAGGGCACGGTCACCGACGACCGCTACCCGACAGGCGGGGCGGGCGTACGGGCCGTCGCCGACCAGCGCTCCCTGTGGGACACCTTCACGGTCACGGACGCCGACGGCACCTCGCTGCACACCACGGCCTTCACCGACCCGGCCGACGCGGGGGACTTCCCCGAGCGCGCCCGACTCGCCGCCGACGCCACAGCCGTCGCCGCCGCGGCCCGCCCGGTGGGCACCACCGAAGCCACCGAAGTCGTCGACCTGACCGGCCGGTTGGGCGGCGCGCACACCTGGCAGGTCCCGGCGGGCCGCTGGCAGCTCGACCTGTTCGGCGGCTCCCCGCTCGTCGACGACACCCAGGGCTACAGCCGCAGCTACGTCGACCTGCTCGACGACGAGCCAGTGGAACTCTTCCTCGACATCGTCCCGGGCGAGTACCACCGCCGTTTCCGCCGCTACTTCGGTACGGTCGTCCCCGGCTTCTGGGACGACGAGCCGTTCTTCGCCTCGGCCGAGGCACACTTCAAGCGCCTGCCCTGGTCACCCACCCTCGACAAGGCACTGCGCGCGGTGGACGTCGAGCCGGGTGTCGCCTACGCAGCCGCCTTCGACGACCTGGGCCGCGAGGGCCGGATAGCCCGAGGCCGCTACTGGCAGGCCGTCTCCAACCGCTTCGCCCGCTCCTTCCAGAAGCAGGCCCGCTGGTACGAGCAGCGCGACGTCGCCCTGATCACCAACCCGCTCTACGACGAGACGTCCCCGGCCAAACGCATCCCCTCCACCGGAGACCTGCACAAGGTCAACCAGTGGGCCCATGTCCCCGGCGGTGACATCATCACCGCCGAGTACGTGGCCGGTGAACCCACCATGATTCCCCGTAACCCCGTGTCCGTCGCGCATCAAATGGGCCGGGAGCGCGCCCTGCTGGAGATGTTCGGCAACATGGGCTGGCAGGTCACGCCCGGGTTCGTGCACACCACGGTCGGCGCGCAGGCCGCCCGGGGCGTCAACCTGACGGTCCTGCACGCCCTGTGGACCGACGAGGTCCGCGTCTACTTCCCGCCGCCGTTCGGTCCGCGCGCCCCCTGGTGGTGGGCGATGCGGCCGCTCGCCGAGTGGATCGGCCGCGTGATGGAGGCGGGACGCGGCACCTCCGGAGCCCGCACGGCCGTACTGCAGCCGCAGCGCGCCGCCGAGCAGTGGACCGGCACCGACCGGCAGGGCGAGGTCGACGGCGCGCTCTCCGACGCCGCCTACGCGCTGGAGCGGGCCCAGGTCGACTTCGACCTCGTCCACGAGGGCGCCCTCACCGGTGACCCGGACCTGCTCGCCCACGCCGACGTCCGCGGAGGCCGGCTGACCGTGGGAGCGGCCCGCTACGACCTGGTGGTGCTGCCCGTGACACCGACCCTGGACGTGGCTTCCGTACGCGTCCTCGCGGAGTTCGCGCGGGCCGGCGGCACCGTCGTGGCCGTCGGCACCCTCGCCGCCGAGGAGGCGGCCCACAAGGACCGTTCCCTGGCCCGTGCCCTGACCGACCTGTTCGGCGAGCGGGTTCCCGGCCGCCGGACGGTCAGCCGCGGGCACGCCGTGCGAGTCGCCGATGTGGAGGGCCTGCGCGCCGCGACCCACGCGGCAGGGGTCGCCGCGGCCGTGCTGGAGACACCCCAGGACGCGGTACGTGTCATACGGGTCCACCGCGGCGAGGACACAGCCTTCATCGTCAACAACGAGGGCGGCGAGTACGTCGCGACGACCGCGACCCTTCCGGCCACCGGCGTTCCCGAGCTGTGGGACCCCGCGACGGGCGGCACCGGCACCGCACCCGTGCACCGGAGCGTCAAGAACGGCATCCAGGTGCCCCTGACCCTGGAGCCCTACCAGACCCGGATCGTCGTCGTACGCCACGACGCACGGGCGGTGCCGCACCTGACGGCCTCGCCGCTGCCCGTCCTCGCCGTCGAGCGGCACGGAAAGGGCCTGCGGGCGACGGTGGAGGCTTCGGCTCCCGGCAGCCACCGGCTCACCGGAACCGACGGCAGCCGTACGTACCGGGGCACGGCCCGCACCGACGATCCCCTCGCCCCGGTCATAGTGGACGGCGACTGGACCCTCACCCTGGAACGCGAAGGCTCCACCCCGGTCACCGGCCCCCTGGGCAGCTGGGTCGAGCACGACCGGCTCTTCTCCGGCAGCGGCATCTACACCAAGGACCTCGACGTCGAGCGCGCGCTCCTCGACGGGCGCCGCGTCCTGCTCGACCTCGGCGACGTCCGTGACGTGGCGGCCGTCACCGTCAACGGCACCGCGCTCCCGCCGCTGCTGTGGGCGCCCTGGACCGTCGACATCACCCGCCTGGTGAAGGCCGGCCGCAACTCCCTCGCCGTCCGCGTCGCCAACACGCTGTCCAACGAGCGCAACAAGCCCCTGCCGTCCGGCCTGCTCGGACCGGTGACCCTGCGCTTCCGACGCCACCTCACGGTCGACCTCACCCGCGACTGACTCTCCCTAGCGCCTCTCTCCCTCCCCGCACGCACTTCATGGAGCCCTCAATGCCCAGACCCCGTTCGCGACCGCGTCCTCGCAGCGGACACCGGCGGCCCGTACCCGTCCTCCTCGCCGCACTGACCGCGTTCGTGACCGTGCTGGCCGGCGCCGTCACCGCCGACGCCACCACCACCGGACACAGCGCCACCATCACCCCGGACCGGCTGCGCACCCAGCACCTGAGCCAGGCCCTGGGCATCGACGACACCACGCCCGACCTCGGCTGGGAGACCGAGGCCCGCGCCACGAACACCCGCCAGGCCGCCTACCGCGTCCAGGCGGCCAGTTCCCCGGAGCTGCTGCGCCGCGACCGGGCCGACCTGTGGGACTCGGGCAAGGTCCGTTCGACGGTGTCCGAGACCACGTACGCGGGGAAGAAGCTGGGCTCCCGCGACCGCGTGTACTGGCGGGTCATGCTGTGGTCGTCGCACGGGTCACGTGACTCGGGCTGGAGCGACACCGCCGTCTTCGAGACCGGGCTGACCCGGCAGTCGGACTGGAACACCGGCGGTGACGCCGACTGGATCACGCACCCGGACTGGCGGCTGAGCGAGCGCACGGTCGAGCCCGTCGTCGTCAAGGTCCCCCGCACCACGGCCCGTTACGTACGGCTGGACGTCACGAAGCTGGGGCTGCCCCTGGAGGAGGCCTTCCCCGAGCGCGCCTGGCGCGTGCAGCTCGGCGAGATCGACGTACGTGACTCCGCGACCTCCACCACCGGCCTCGCCCGCGGCGCCGCGGTGACCGCCTCCGAGACCAACACCCTGCGCAAGACCTGGGAACCCGCCCTCGTCGTCGACGGTCTGCCCAACAGCGCCCTGCAGACGGCCGCCGGCTACGCGAGCGCCGCCCACACCGGCGCCGACGTCTCCGGCACACCCGTGGTCCTCACCCTCGACCTCAAGTCGGCGAAGACCTTCGACGAGGTGGCCCTGTACCCGCGCGCCGACGTCCTCACCGCGGACGGCCGCGTCCCCAACTTCCCCGTCGACTACGCCCTTTCGAGCGGCGACAGCGCCACAGGACCGTTCACCGCACTCGCCGACGTGACCGGGCAGAAGGCTCCCGAGCCCTACCTCCCGGCCGGACTGCCCCTGCTCACCGACGACTTCGAGCTCCCCAAGAAGGTGCGCAGCGCCCGCCTGTACATCGCGGGACTGGGCATCTACGACCCGACCCTCAACGGCGAACCGGTGGGCGACGCCGTCCTGGAACCCGCCAACACCGACTACGCGGAACGCGTCCAGTACGCCACCTACGACGTCACCGACCGCCTGAGGACCGGAGCCAACACCCTCGGTGTGGCCCTCGGCAACGGCATGTCCAACGTCGTCAGCACCGCCGACCGCTACCGCAAGCTGTACGGCAACCTGAGCGACCCCAAGCTGATCGCCCGACTGGAAGTGACCCTCGCCGACGGCAGCGTCCGTACCGTCACGAGCGGCGACGACTGGCGGACCACCCTCGGACCCACCACCTCCTCCAACTGGTACGGCGGCGAGGACTACGACGCCCGCCGCGAGAGTGCCCACTGGGACGAGCCGAGCGGCGACCGCCGCGGCTGGGACAAGGCCGTCACCGTGGCCGGACCCGGCACGGCCGAGAAACCCGCCGCACTCAGCGCCCGCGAGACCGAACCCGTCAAGGTCGTCGAGACCCTCAAGGGCAAGGAGGTCGAAGGCGCCCCCGACAGCAGGGTCTTCGACCTGGGCCGCAACATCGCCGGCTGGCCCGAGATCACCGTCGGCGCGCCCGCGGGCACGGCCGTCCGTGTCTACCCGGCCGAAAGCCTCAAGGACGGGCACGCCTTCCAGTCCATCAGCAATGTGGGCTCACCCCTCTGGGACAGCTACACCACCCGGGGCGCCCGCACCGAGACCTGGCACCCGCGCTTCAGCTACCACGGCTTCCGCTACCTGGAACTGAGGGGCGTCCCCGCGGGCGCGACCGTGACCGTACGCGGCAAGGTGCTGCGCACCGACAACACCTCGGCCGGTGACTTCAGCAGCTCCGACCCGCTCGTCAACGACATCCACTCGCTGATCCGCCGGGCGATGGAGGGCAACATGATGAGCGTCCTCACCGACTGCCCCAGCCGGGAGAAACTGGGCTGGCTGGAGCAGAACCAGCTCGTGTTCCCGGCGCTCGCGGGCAACTACGACATGCGGTCCTACCTGCGCAAGATCGTGCGGGACATGGCCGACGCGCAGACCACGGACGGGCTGATCCCCAGCACCGTGCCCGAGTACACCAGCCTGCCCGGCGCCTACCGCAACGACTCCAACTGGGGCGGCGCGTTCGTCCTCGTCCCCTGGCAGCTCTACACGACCTACGGGGACCGGGACACGATGGCCACGTACTACCCGCGCATGCGGCAGTACGCGGACTTCCTTCGGACGCAGGTCTCCGGCGGCATCCTCGACTACGGCCTCGGCGACTGGTTCACCCCCGACCGCACCTTCCCGCGCGCGGTCGCGGGCACCTACGGCTACTGGCGTGTCGTCGACGCCCTGAGCAGGACCGCCGCCGTCCTCGGCGACCAGGAAGCGGCCGACGCCTACCGGGCGAAGGCCGACGCGAGCGCCACCGCCCTGGCCGCCAAGTACTACGACTCCACCACCGGCACCTTCGGCGGCGGCGGACAGGGCGCCGAAGCACTCGCCCTCGACATGGGCGCGTACCCGGCGGGGGAGAAGGACCGGCTGCTCGGCCACTTCACCGGCACCGTCGAGGACGCGGGCTACCACCTGACGCTCGGCGAGATCTCGCTGCCCGCCGCGTTCCGGGTGCTGTCCACCCACGGCCGCGACGACATCGTGCACAAGATCGCCACCCAGACGACCAGTCCCAGTTACGGCTACCAGGTGCGGGCGGGCAACACCACGCTCGGCGAGTCCTGGGACGGCGGGCCCGGCCAGTCGCAGAACCACTTCATGCTCGGCGCCATCGACTCCTGGTTCACCACCCGGGTCGCGGGCATCGGGCAGACCGCCGACTCGGTCGGCTACTCCGAGCTGCTCGTCGATCCGGCCGTCGAGGGCGACCTGACCTCGGCGTCCGGCTCGTACCGCACTCCGTACGGGATCGCGCGGACCGGGTGGAAGCGGGACGGCGGCCGGTTCCGCCTCACCGTGGACGTGCCGGCGGGGAGCACGGCGGAGGTGCATGTGCCGCTGTTCGGCGGCAGGGCCACCGCGCCCGCCGGGGTACGTCCGGTGCGTACGGAGCAGGGCGAGGCGGTCTACGAGGTCGGCTCCGGCACCTGGACCTTCCGCTCCACCGCGTCGTAGTCCGACTGCCGGGTGCCCCGGGATTCCGTCCCGGGGCACCTGGGTGCGGTCAGACCGCGGGCGCCGGGTACGTCGGGTACTCGACCCCCGTCACATGCTGGACGACCCGGACGACCTGGCAGGAGTAGCCGAACTCGTTGTCGTACCAGAGGTAGAGGATCGCGTTGTCGCCGTCGACCTTGGTGGCTCCGGCGTCGACGATCGAGGCGTGGCGCGAGCCCATGAAGTCGCTGGAGACCGCGTCGGGGGCGGTGGTGAAGTCGATCTGCCGCTTCAGCGGCGAGGTCAGCGACACGTTCCGCAGGTGGTCGAGGACTTCCTCGCGGGTGGTCTCGCGGCCGAGCCGCAGGCTGAGGATCGCGATCGAGACGTCCGGCACCGGCACCCGGATCGAACTGCCGGTGATCGGCGCGTCGAGGTCGGGCAGAGCCTTCGCCACGGCGGAGGCCGCGCCCGTCTCCGTGATCACCATGTTGAGCGGCGCCGAGCGGCCACGACGGTCGGCCTTGTGGTAGTTGTCCAGCAGGTTCTGGTCGTTGGTGAACGAGTGGACGGTCTCCACGTGCCCGCGCAGCACGCCGTACTCGTCGGCCATCGCCTTCAGCGGCGGGACGATCGCGTTCGTGGTGCAGGACGCGCAGGACAGGATCTGCTCGTCCGGCTTGATCATGTCGTGGTTGACGCCGTGCACGATGTTGGGCACGTCACCCTTGCCCGGCGCGGTCAGCACGACCTTGTCGATGCCGGGGCGCAGATGCTGCGACAGGCCCTCGCGGTCGCGCCAGATGCCGGTGTTGTCGATGAGGACGGCGTCCTTGACGCCGTACGCCGTGTAGTCGACCTCCGAGGGGTCGTTCGCGTAGATCACCTTGATCGCGTTGCCGTTGGCGAAGATCGTGCTGCTCGCCTCGTCGACGGTGATCGTGCCCTGGAACTGGCCGTGGATCGAGTCGCGGCGCAGCAGCGAGGCGCGCTTCACGATGTCCTGGTCACCGCCCCGGCGGACGACGACGGCACGCAGGCGCAGACCGTTGCCGGAACCCGCCTTCTCGATGAGCAGGCGGGCGACCAGGCGCCCGATGCGGCCGAAGCCGTACAGGACGACATCGCGTCCTGCGCGGCTCTCGATCCTGTCGGCGCCCGTGGCGCCGGCGACGGCCTCGGCGGTGAAGGCCTCGACCGTGAGGCCCCGGTCGTCGCTGCGGTGCGTGGCGGCGAGCATCCCGATGTCGATCTGGGAGGGGCCGAGGTCGAGCGTGGTCAGAGCCCGCAGATAGGGCAGGGTCTCGGTGACCGACAGTTCCACCCCGGTGATCTGCCGGGCGAACCGGTGGGTCTTGAGGATGCTGACCACCGACTTGTTCACCAAGGAGCGGCTGTGCAGCAGGACGGTGACGTCCTGCTCGCGGTGCAGCTTCCCGATGATCGGGATCATCGACTCCGCGATCTCCTCGCGGTTCTTCCAATTGGTGAACGAGTCGTCATTGACAGTCACAGGTTTATCTTTCGAGCTAGGCGGTGCTCATATGATAAACGGTCGATGATCTCGCTCCGCACGCGGCCCGCCCTCCCGGTGGGAGGACGGGCCGCGGACGCAGTTCAGTCGGCTGTCACTGTCACTGTCACGGGAAGCTGGTGATCTTCGACGGGATGGTGTCCGAGCCCGAGGTCGGCGCACCCGTGTTGTTCACGACGTGCGCGTACTGGCCCTTCCCTCCCAGCGAGATCACCTGGATGCTGTGCAGCTTGACGCCCGACTTGACCGGCACCTGGAACCCGTGGTGCTGGACGATCGTCGAGTCGGACGTGAAGTTGCAGTAGCTGCCCAGGCCCCACGCCTCATGGGTGTTGACGCTGTCGGCCACCTTGTAGGCGGCGTACCCGACGATGCCGTCATGGGTGACGGCGGCGGAGTTCGGGACGTCGTAGGCCTTCTCGTTCTGGAAGAAGATCGTCCGGCCGCGTTCGCCGCTCCAGACCACGTCGTACTTGTTGAAGTGCTCGACGAACAGGCCCGTCGCGAGGACGTCGTCGCCGTTGACCTCAAGCCCGTAGTCGGCGCGGTTGGTCTCCCAGCCGACGCCCGCGCCGTGGTCCGCCCGCCAGATCCACGTGTGGTCGACGATGGCGTCGTCGCTGTTGATGACCATGGAGTGGGTGGCCAGTCCGGGGCCCGCCCCGCCGATCCGGACGAACACGTCCTGCACGGTGGTCGGGTTGGCGGCGTGGTCGGCCGAGGAGCCGGGCGCGCCGACCTGGAGCAGGGTGTCGGACTTGGCGGCACCGGCGTCGATGAGGAAGCCCGCCAGCCTGACCCCGTCGACGTCGGCGACGTGCATGGCGTCCACGCCGTTGTCGGGGACGATCGTGGCGAGGCCGAGTCCGAGGACGACGGTGTTGGCGCGGTTCACGTTGATCGTCTGGTCGAGGTGGTAGACGCCGGGCGTGAACAGCAGGTTGAGGCCCTGCGCCAGTGCCGCGTTGATGGTCGCGGCGGTCGCGCCGGGCTTGACGACGTAGAACTGGCTGAGCGGGAGCGAGGTGCCGCCCGCGTTCGCCGGCCAGGACACACCACGGGCGTTGGTCCGCTTGGCGGGCACGAACACCTTGTAGTCGTTGCCGTCCAGGTACAGGAACGGCTTCTCGCGCGAGACCGGAGTGGTGTCCAGCGTCGTGTACGGACCGGTGTCGAAGTTCGTCGCCGGGGCGCCCTGCACACCGGAGAACGTCATGTTCCAGACGCCGTTGGTCCAGCCGCCGACCGAGCTCTCGCGGGTGTACCACTGCTGCTGCGAGTACGGGCCGACCGTGCCGTCGATCTTCGAGTCGGCGATGTAACCGCCTGAGGCCCAGCCGTAGCCCGCGGGTGCGAGGTTGAGGCCGCCCTCGACATGGATCCGGCGGAACGGCGCGGCCTGCGCCACCGCCCAGCGGTCCGTGCCGTTGACGGGCCTGATCGACAGGTTCTCCGCCGAACGCCAGAAGTTCTGGGTGGCGTTGCCGTTGAACCAGCCCGCGTCCACGGTGATGTCACCGTTGATCTTCACGTCGTCGGGGTTGAGACCGAGCCCGGAGATCGAGGTGTAGAAGCCCAGTTGCGCGTTGATGCCGTTGTACGTGCCCGGCTTCATCAGGAACTGGTAGCGCCCGGAGCCGAACTGGTTGGACTCCTGCTGGGTGAAGACCTGGTCGAACTTGGCCTGCAGATTGGGGGTGTTCGGGTCCACGACGATGACGTTGGGACCGAGGTCGCCGCCGCCCTCGACGGGCGGGGTGCCGCCGCCGGTGCCGGTGTGCACCGCGACCTCCCACAGCGAGTAGCCGTAACCGGTGCCGCGGACCGTCCCGTTGATCCGGACGTACCGGCCCGAGCCGCTGACGTCGTAGGAGGCGGTGCCGCCGGTGCCGCCTGTGACGGACTTCAGCGTCGTCCAGTCCTGGCCGTTGGCCGAGGTCTGGATGGTGAAGTCCTTGCCGTAGGCGGCCTCCCAGTTGAGGTCGACCTTGCAGATGTCCTGGACCGAGCCGAGGTCGACCCGTACCCACTGGGGGTCGGACGCCTGGCTGGACCAGCGGGTGCCCGTGTTGCCGTCGAAGGCGGACGCGGCGGGGGTGCCCGCGTTCTCCGTGGAGGACGCGGTGGCCGGCTTGCCCTGGGCGGCGTTGGCGGTCGAACAGGCCGCGGCGGCCCTGGCGTTGCCGCCGGCCGAGGAGGCGGTGGTTCTCTCGGGGGAGAGGGGTGCTTGGGCCGCGGCGGCCGGCAGCTGGGCGGGGAGGGTGATGAGCGCGGCCGTGGTGGCGAGCGCGAACCCCAGGGATCTGAGTCGCAAACGTTGACGTCTCATACGTTGACTCCGTGCGGGTGTGGAGGGCGAGGAGCGGGCGGGGGGAACCCGAACCAGTGCGGTGGGGAACCCGATTCCAGTGCGGTGACGCTTAGTTCAGGTGTTGATTTAAGTAATGAATCAACTACTCGGCAACCCGTCGGACACGACTTCTTTCCGACGCTGCTCGCGGGCGGGGTGTCCGGGGGGAGGGCATCGCCCGGGCGGGGCGGCAACGTCAGGACGTGAAAACCGCATGGAAACGGCACCGGCCGCCGACGCGGGGCCCGCGGCCGGTGAGGGGGTGGTTTCGGGGCGGTGGAGGCCCGTGGCCAGGCGGTTCGAGTGGCTGTCGGGAGGCCCGGGGGCGTGACGCCGAACGATCATTCGCACGTGCAGACGAGTCTCGAAAAGCGGAACCATCGGGTTCGCCAGGGCGATAGGTTACGCCTGCCGCGTGATCGTTTCGCGTCGGCCTGGCGTAGTTCGAACTGCAAGGAGAGCCGTGCTTCACAAGGTCTACACCGCTGCCCTGCCGGTCATGCTCGCCGCACTCACAGCGCCGGTGGTGCTCCGCTGGATGTGGTGATCCCACCGCGGACCGTCGGCGGCGCAGGTCGAGGCTGACCGGGGCCGACGGAGTGGCAAGGACCGGCTCCTGGGCCACCGCTCAGGAGCCGGTCGACCTGTGGTTCTCCAAGAACTGGAGCAGTTTCACCGCCTCCGCCTCCGCACCCAACTCGCGGTACAGGGCGACAGCCCGTTCGCCGTGGTCGACGGCCCGGTCGGCCGGGCGAGGGGACAGGGACGCGATCCGCGCGAGTCCCGCGAGCGCGTGGGCGGAACCCATGGGGAACTCGATGCGCTCGGCCACCTCAAGGGCCTGCTCGTAGCCCTTCGCCGCGGTGTCGAGCCGGCCCGACTCACGCTGGACGTCCGCCGCCGCGATCAACGCCCGCATTCGCTCGTACGGGTTGTCGATACGGGTCGCCACCTGCTCCGCCATCGTGAGATGCAGCAGTGCCTCGCCCCGGCGCCCCGACCGGGCATAGGCCGTACCCATGCTGATCAACACGTCGGCCTCGCCCAGCGCGTCCCCGCTGAACCGGTGGGCGGCGAGAGCTCTTTTGAAGCAGCGGAGTGCCTGGTCCGTCTCGCCGACGGCCTGGTGCACCCCGCCGAGGTTGGTGTCGAGAATCGCCAGATCGACACGGCCGCCGTGCTGCCGCATCAGCACGCGCGACCTTTCGTAGCACTCCTGGGCATCGGCGTGACGCCCCTGGAGAAAGGCCAGTTCGCCACGGTTGTTGAGCGCCTGTGCCAGCCCGTAGGGGTCGGGCAGCTCCTCGTAGATGGCTTCCATGGCCTGGACCTTGTGCAGGGCCTCGTCGTAGCGCCCCGCGTAGTACAGGACCACTCCCTGCACGTTGAGGCACTCGGCCTCGCCGGAGCGGTCGCCCACCTCGCGGTACAGCTTCAGCGCCTGTTCCAGGACGCCCAGCGACGTGTCGCCGTGGCCCGCCGCCAGGTGCGCACGGCCCGACTGGAAGAGGGCGTCGGCGCGGCCGTGCGTCTGGTCCAGGCTCTCGTGGATCGCCAGGGCCTCGGTCGCACAGCGCAGCGCCGCGCCATGGTTCCGCTGCGCGAGCAGGTCCGCGTGGTCGGTGAGGGTCTGGGCCAGCGCGGCACGATCGCCGGACGCGCGCAGAACCGGTAGGGCCGCGTCGAAGAGTTCGGCCTCGATGTCCCACGCGCCCCACAGTTTGAGGGATCTGGCCAGCACGTGCGGGAACAGGGCCGCGTACTCCGGATGTCCGGCGGCGGCCGTGCGCGCGATCGCGACGAGGTTGGCGCGCTCCACGGTCAGCCACACCGAAGCCCCGTCCGCGTCCGCGAACACGGGCGTGGACGGCCGGGCCTGTGCGGGGAGGTTCAGGTCGAGCACCCGGCGATGGGGGTGGCAGAGCCGGTCGGCCTGGTACGCGGTGGTGAGGTGGTGGGCGACGAGACGGCCGACCGCGGCATGCCGGACCGCTTCCGGGTCCGTTTCGAGGCACACCTGCAGGGCGTAGGCCCGGGTGAGGTCGTGCAGCCGGTGGCGTCCGCGGACCGGCTCCTCCAGGAGGCTGGAGTCGATGAGTTCCTCGACGCATCGCTCCAGTGCTCCGGGCTCGCTCGCGAGATCCGGTCCGGCCAGCGCCTCGGCCGCCCGGAGGGTGATGTCGGAGCCGGGGTGCAGGGCGAGGCGCCGGAACAACTCCTGTGCGGGGGAGCCGAGTTCCGTGTACGAGAACCGGAACACCGCGCTGATCACCGTGTCGAACTCCTGGAGCGGGCTCGTCGCCTGTGCCAGCCGGTCGAGCAGATGCTGCAGGTCCCAGGAGTCCCGGTGCCGGAAACGGCTCGCCAGGACCTGGGTGGCCAGCGGGTGGCAGGCGCAGGCTTCCACGATCTTCCGCAGGCACTCCGGTTCACCGGACACCCTCGACGCACCGACGATCCGGGTGAAGAGAGCCGCGGCCTCCTCCCGGGACAGGGTGTCCACGAACAGGTGGGCGGCGCCGTCCAGTCCGGCCAGCCGGCCCCGTGTGGTCACGAGGACCCGGCAGGTGGGGGAGCCGGGCAGCAGAGGGCCGACCTGAGCGGCGTCCCGCACATTGTCCAGGACCACGAGCACCCGGCGCCCGGCGGTCCACTCGCGCCACCTGGTCGCCCGCTCGTCCAGCGCCGCGGGCAGTTCACCGCCCCCGCCGGTGGCGTGCAGCAGATGAGCCAGGGCGTCCGCCGGATCGAGCGGCTGCTGCCCGCTGTGACCCCGCATGTCCACGTAGAACTGGGAGTCCGGATAGGCCGCGGACATCAGGTGCGAAGCGTGCACCGCCAGCGCTGTCTTCCCGATGCCGGGCATTCCGTGGATCACGGTGACCGGCAGAGCGGTCGCCGTGCGCTGCCCGGCCGTGGAATCGGCGAGCAGGATGCGCAGTTCACCCACCCGTCCCGTGAAGTCGGGGATGTCCCGCGGCAGACAGTTGCGGGGCTCCGCACGCGGGGCCGGGGCACGCGGGCCCGGCTCCGTCCGCAGGAGGTCCCGGTCCTGTTCGAGCATGCGCAGGTGGAGCTGCTGCAGTTCCGCTGTCGGCTCGATGCCCTGGCTCTCGTGTAATCGCGTGCGGGTGTTCCGGTAGACGGTGAGTGCTTCGTCGTGCCGTCCGGAGCGGTACAGGGCCAGCATCAGCGAACCGATCACCTGCTGGGCGAACGGGCTCTGGGAGGCCAGTTCCCGCAGTTCGCCCACGAGGTCCGCGTGACGGCCCAACTCCAGCTCCAGACCGATCCGTTCCTCCCGGACCCTGCGGTGGTCCTCGATCAGCCGGTCACGTGCGGACTGCGCCCAGGAACTCTCACTGAACTCGGTCAGGGGTTCACTGCGCCACAGCGCCTCGGCGGTCCGCAACAGGCCTATGGCCAGCGGGCGTTCACCTCGCGCGGCAGCCGCCAGCGCGTCCGAGCGCAGCCGCCGGAAGCGCAACAGGTCGATGTCGTCCGGATCGGCGCGCAGTTGGTACAGCCGCAGGGAGGGCCGTTCCACGCCCACCCTGTCGTCTCCGGCCGCCCGGCGCAGCCGCCCCCTGAGCCGCGAGATGTAACTCTGCAGCGTGTCCAGGGCCGTCAGGGGCGGTTCGCCGTCCCAGACGCGGTCCATCAGCGTGTTCGCCGACACCGGTTCACCACGGGCGTGGAGCAGTACGGCCAGCACGCGGCGTTCTTTCACCGATCCGAGTTCGTGCTGTCGCTGGTCGTGCCAGAGTTCCAGAGGTCCCAGAGCAAGAAGTTCCACCATGCCCCCCGACGGGTGCGCTTCTTCCCACGGCCTTCGCTGATGTCCGTACATCCGTGTGAGCCGTACCACTGTTCTACGGCTGTTCCACGGAGTCAGGGGTGGGCGGACAGGCGCACCGAAGCGTGACGGGCGCACACGGACATCGGGGTCCCTCGCCGTGCCACAGGAGTGCAGGATTCCTGCAGGCCCACCGTCCGGCCCCGTGGGCATCCCTCTGCCATCGGCCGCGAAGCATCGCGGTCGCGAAGGCGATGCAGGAAGAACCGGGGGATTTCGACGATGAGCGTGACAGTGCCGGAGCCGTACTGGCGGCATGTGCCGGTGCGTCTGGATGTCGAGCGCTGGGCCACCCGCAGGACCCGCAGGCGGGTCCTGGTCGTGGTGCACACCGTGATCGCGGGTCAGCGGCTGCTCGACACGATACGTCTGCTGGAGGGCGAGAGCAGGGTGCAGGTGTTCTTCACCCAGGCACCGGACGTGTTCAGCAACGGGGTCGGTGGGTTCCTTGAACGGCTGGGAGGTCTCGTACTTCCCTGGAGTCAGGCGGTACAGACAGGCTTCGACCTCGCTCTGGCCGCCGGTCACGGCAGCCTGCACGAACTGCACGCGCCCGTGGTCGTCCTTCCCCACGGGGCCGGACACAACAAGGTCATCCAGGTCGGACAGCGCGGCCGGCCGGTCACCCAGCGGGGTGCCTACGGCCTCAGCAGGCAGCGACTGGTGCGGGACGGGGCCGTGGTGCCCGAGGCCATCGTGCTGGCCCATCACGAGGAGCTGGCACGGCTCGGCCGCGAGTGCCCGGAGGCGCTGGCGGTCGCGGAAGTGGTGGGCGATCCGAGCTTCGACCGGATCGCCGCGAGTCTCGCCTCACGGGCGCTGTACCGGGAGGCTCTCGGGGTCGGGACGCGGCAGCAGCTGGTTCTCGTCTGTTCCACCTGGGGGCCCGACTCCCTGCTGGGGGAGGGGTGGGGCACGCTGGAGCGGCTGGTCACCGAACTGCCCAAGGACGAGTACCGGATCG
Source organism: Streptomyces sp. NPDC127119 (assembly GCF_042677425.1). Classification (NCBI taxonomy): domain Bacteria; kingdom Bacillati; phylum Actinomycetota; class Actinomycetes; order Kitasatosporales; family Streptomycetaceae; genus Streptomyces; species Streptomyces sp. NPDC127119. Next base: position 58,916 of record NZ_JBHXTO010000002.1, read on the forward strand.
CCGCACTTCTGCATCCGCACGTCTGGAACGCGCACGGCGACTGGCAGGTCCGCACCTGGCTCGCCCAGTTGGTCCGCTCCGGTCTGATCCTGGGCAGCCCGTACGAGGACTGGGCCGGAACGCTCGTCGCCGCCGACCACATCGTGGGCGATCACGGCTCGGTGACGCTCTACGGCGCGATGACCGGTGCGCCGGTGCTGATGGCGGGCCGCTCCGACGCACCCGTCGATCCGGGCTCACCGATGGCCGAGCTGATGTCCTTCGCCCCGCGACTGCAGGGGGACCGTCCGGTGCGTCCGCAACTGAAACGGGGTTCCGCGGTCCGCAGCGCGCGGCGGTACGAACGGGTCGCGGCCAGGATCACCTCCGAACCCGGCCGGTTCGCCCGCAGGATGCGCGCGCTGCTCTACCGCAAGCTCCATCTGCGGGCCCCGGCGGCCAGGACCACCACGGAACCGGCACGTCTTCCGCTGCCGGTGCGCTACGACGGCCCCGGCAGCGCGGTGCCCCGATGACGCTGATCGCCGCGATGTCCCGGACGGCGGTGCCCATGGCCCCGGACGACCGGACCCCGTACGGACGGGCGCCCTCCGACCGAACCTCGTACGACCGTGATGCGGTGGTACGGGTCCGGACCGTGCTCGTGAACCCTTGTTCCGGGACTCTCTTCGTGGATGAACACGTGAGGGTGCGGGCCTGCGCGCGGAACCGGTGGCAGGCGCTGGGCGATGTGCTGGTCGCGCGAGGCGAGGGAGCGTGGCGGGCCGCCGGGCTGGCCGCGTCGAGTCCGGGGGCCCTGGTCGTGGCGGTGCATCACGGCTCCCGCTGCTGGATACGGCTTGGCCCGGACGGCAGGATGCTCGTGCTCGAAACGGGCGGGCCGGGACAGCCGGAGGGGTTCTGGGCACCGGAGGAATTCTGGGAGACCGTCGCCTCGCTGACGCACACATGGCTGGTGGCCGGGCTGTCCGCGTCGGCGCACGGGTCCGCGGGCGGTCGCCACCCGCGTGCTCACGTCCCGTCGGGCTCGCTCCGCTCCAACCGCCGGAGCCGGCTCCGGGTCTCCTCGGCCTCGTCGGACCCGGACCGGCCCACGGAGGAATAGAGGTCCAGCGCCTCCCGGTAGCGGGTCCGGGCGAGGTCCGTCCGTCCGCGTCGCTCGGAGACCTCCGCCAGGCCTCCGGCGGCGCGGGCCGTCTCGTAGTTCGCCGTCATGCCGCGCAGGATCGCCCATGCCGAGGACAGCAGTTCCTCCGCCCGGTCGAGCCCGTTCACCACGAGATGCGCACGGCCCAGGAGCGTGGTCGCGCGTGCGGCGTTGTAGGTGTCGCCCGTATCCAGAAGCGTGGTGCGGGCGACACCGGCATGGCGGATCGCCTCCTCGGCCTGCCCGGTCGCGAGGGCGACATCGGCGAGGTTGAGCCTGGCCAGCCCTCCGGCCCGCTCATCACCGTTCCTCGGTAACTCGCTGGCGGCGCGCGCAAAGTAGCCCGCGGCCTCGTCCGGCCGCCCGAGCCGCTGCAGCGCGAGGCCGCGGTAGTTGAGCGTACGGGCATGACCGAGCAGGTCACCGCGTGCGAGGAACAGCCGTGCCGCCTGCTCGAACATCGCCAGGGCGCCGTCGGGGTTCCCGGCACCGAGTTCCCCGACACCGCCCGAGGTCAGCATCCGGCATTCGGCCGCCGCGTCCCCCAGCTCCCGCGCAGCCGCCAGGCCCTCCCGGTGCGCGGCGCACCAGTCGTCGTAGAACTTCCGCCGCAGGAAGAGCGGCCACAACGCGTCGGCGAGCTGCCAGCAGACGGTGGGAAAACCGGCGGACCGGGCCTGGTGGATGACCGCCATCAGATTGGGCAGTTCACGCTCCAGCCAGTCCAGAGCGGCCTCGGAACCGGGTCCCACCTCCGCGACCACCACCGGGACGAAGCCGTAGTCCCGGGCCATGGTCCGGTGCTGGGGGTCGACGATCTCCTCGGCGCGTGTCGCGCTCGCCAGATAGTGGTCGGCGATACGGCGCACGGCCTCCGCACGGTCCTGCGGCGACTCGTCCTCCCTCGCCTTCGTGGCGGCGTGCAACCGTACGAGGTCGTGGAAGCGATGACGTTCTCCCGAGGCGTCCACGAGGAGGCTCGCCTCGTGGAGCACGTCCAGCGAGCGCGTCGCATCAGCCTCCGCGGGGAGCAACGCCGCGGCCACCGAGGCGTCGAACTCCCGGCCGGGGTGCAGCCCCAGCAAGCGGTAGAGCCGGGCCGACGCAGGCGGCAGTGCCTGGTACGACAGATCCAGTGCGGCTCGGACATTGTGGTCGCCGTCGATGGCCAGTGCCTCCAGTCGCTGATGCTCCGCGGCCAGTGAGCGGACCATCGTGGCGATACTCCGCCCGGGGCGCGCCGCGAGCCGGGCGCCCGCGATCCGGACGGCCAGCGGCAGCCCCGCGCACAACTCGACCAGCGCCCGGGCGTCCTCGGGCTCCTCGGCCACCCGCCCGTCCGCGAGAGTGTCCGTCAGCAGTTCGACGGCCGCGTCGAGGGCCAGTGCTTCCAGATGGACGGGGTAGCAGCCGTCGACGGTCAGTCCCGGGAGCCGTCTGCGGCTGGTCACCGCGGTGACGCTGCTGCCTCCGGGCAGCAACGGCCGGACCTGAGCGGCGGTCGCGGCGTCGTCGAGCAGGACCACCAGGCTCCGGTCCGCGGTCAACGACCGGTACATCACCGTTCGTTCGGCGAGCATCGCCGGGACCTGCTGTGCGGGCACGCCCAGGGCCCGCAGGAAACGCGCGAGGATCTCTCCCGGCTGCTCCGGCCCGTCGGGTGACTGCGCCCCCAGGTCCGCGTGGAGCTGACCTGCCGGACACTGGCGGCGCAACGAGTGCAGCCATCTCAGGGCGACCGTCGTCTTGCCGACTCCGCCCAGTCCGCTCACCGCGGCCAGTGCCGGCCGCCCCTCCCGCGCGGCGCGGGCACGATGACGTTCAAGCGCCGCCAGCTCCGACGACCGGTCGACCGCCCGGACCAGCGGGGGAAACTGCCAGGGCGTCTGCCGGACGGCAGCGGGCGGCGAACCGATGTGGATACCGCCGTGTACGGAGCCCGCCTGGACGACCGAGCCGTACACGTCGCCGCGCACCTCGTTGTGGGACTTGTGCCCCTCGCTCGGCACTCGCGTCCTCCGCCCCCTGTACGTAAGTACCCATGCCTACGCTGGATCCTTTCCGCGCAGGAGATCGATATCCACCGATCGACGGCTTTCTTCCGGACCCGGGGAGAGCGGGCGAGGCATACGAACGCCGGGCGGATGGAAACACCTCGTCATGGAACACACCAGCGTTGGACACGGCACCGTGGAAGACAGCAGCGTGGAGAGTGGCCGCGTGGAACACCCCGGCCTGGACATCGAGGCGCTCCGCGCGGAGACCCCGGGCACCGCACACCGCGTGCACCTCAACAACGCCGGGGCCGGGCTGCTCTCCCGGCGGACCCTGGCGACGATGACCTCGCACCTGGAGTTGGAGGCGGACATCGGCGGATACGAGGCTGCCCGCCAGGAGAGGGACCGCATCGACGCCACCCGTACGAACCTCGCCCGACTGGTGGGCGGGCGGCCCGACGAGATCGCGCTCTTCGACAACTCCACGCACGCGTGGAACGCCGCCTTCTACTCGATGACCTTCAAGCCGGGCGACCGTATCCTGACCGGTCGTTCGGAGTACGGCAGCAGCGTACTGGCGTATCTGCAGACCGCCCGGCGGTCCGGCGCCGAGATCGTGGTGGTCCCCGACGACGAGTTCGGCCGGCTCGACACCGCGGCGCTGACCGCACTGATCGACGAGCGCACCCGCCTCATCGGCGTCACCCACATCCCCACCAGCGGCGGCCTGGTCAACCCGGCGCACGAGATCGGCCGGATCGCGCGAGCGGCAGGCGTGCCGTTCCTGCTCGACGCCACACAGTCCGTGGGGCAGTTCCCCGTCGACGTCACCCACATCGGCTGCGACATGCTCACCGCCACCGGCCGCAAGTTCCTGCGGGGCCCGCGCGGCACCGGCTTCCTGTGGGTCCGCAGCGAGGCCCTGGACTACCTCGACCCGTTCGTCAGCGACATCGAGGCGGCGACCTGGGACGGCGAGCGGAGCTTCACCTGGCACGCCGGCGCACGGCGCTTCGAGAGCTGGGAAGCGAGCTACGCCAACGTCCTGGGCCTGGGAGCGGCCGTCCGCCAGGCCCTCGACCTGGGCCTGGAACCGATCGGGGAGCGGGCCATGGCCCTCGGCGCGTATCTGCGCGAGGCACTGGACGCCCTGCCCGGCGTCAGCACGTACGACCTCGGCCGGGTCCGGTGCGCCATCGTGACCGCGAAGGTCGACGCCGTGCCCACCGCGGACGTCGCCGCGGTGCTCGGGCGGCAGGGGATCAACGTGAGCACGACCGTGCCCGAACACACCCAGTTCGACACGGAGGCGCGGGACGTCCACCCTCTCGTACGCCTCTCACCGCACTACTACAACACCCATGCCGAACTGGACCGGGCCGTGGAGGCCGTAGCCGACCTCACGCGCACGACCGGATGACCGGACGACAGACCGACGCCCTCACACCCCCCCCCGAGGTTCCCTATGGCCCCTCATTCCATACGGGCCTGCTCCTCGTCGCTCCAGGCGCGGGTGTCCCGGGGCGGAACATAGGGCTCCTCGGTGTCCGGCAGACCGCCCGCGATGGCGCGCTGCCGTGCCATCTCGGAGTCGAACTCCAACCCGAGCAGGATCGCGATATTGCTGATCCACAGCCAGACCAGGAAGACGATGACACCGGCGAGCGTGCCGTAGGTCTTGTTGTACGAGCTGAAGTTCGCCACGTAGAACGCGAACCCGGCCGACGCGATCATCCAGATCAGCAGGGCCAGCACGCTCCCGGGAGTGATCCACTTGAAGCCGCGGCCCTTCACGTTCGGGGTCGCCCAGTAGAGAAGGGCGATCATGACAGTGACGAGCACGACCAGCACCGGCCACTTCGCGATCGACCACACCGTCAGCGCCGTGTCACCGATGCCCAGCGCGCTGCCTGCCTCGCGGGCCAGACCACCGGTGAACACCACGATCAGCGCGCTGATCACCGCCAGCACCAGCAGTACGACGGTCACACCTACGCGGATGGGCAGCACCTTCCAGACGGGGCGTCCCTCCGGCATGTCGTAGACGGCGTTGGCGGAGCGGATGAAGGCCGCCACGTAGCCGGAGGCCGACCACACGGCGAGCACGACACCGACCACGGCCATGACGGAGCCGATGCCGCCCCGGCCCTGCAACTGCGTCACCGCGTCGCTGATGATGTCCCGGGCGGAACCGGGAGCCAGCTTCTTGAGGTTGTCCAGGACCTCCTGGGTCGCCGATTGCCCGGCGATACCCAGGATCGAGACCAGGAGCAGCAGTGCCGGGAACAGCGAGAGCACCCCGTAGTACGTCAGTGCCGCGGCCCTGTCGGCGAGTTCGTCGTCCTGGAACTCCTTGACCGTGCCCTTGAGGACGGCAGGCCAGGACCGCTTCGGCAACTCGTGGAGCCTGTCCGGCGCCCGTTCCTCGATCTCCTCCGCCGGCCCCGGAGCCTGCTGCTCGGATTCAGATGTCCTTGACATACCGCCCGGGTATCCCACCCGCCCCCACCCATGCCCCGACTCCCGGCGGTGCGGGGAACCGCGCACCCAGCCACCCTCGATTTCGGGTGACCATCTTCATCAGGCCAGACCCCAACCCCCTAGGGGCGCGGGGAACTGCGCGGCCAGCCACAACGAACCCGCACCCGCAAACGCACCCACAAGCCACCCCGAAGGGCGAACCCTCAGACGTCGACGTAACAGCGAATGACCGTACCCTCAACCCCCGTACGAACACGCACCAGATCCACGAGGTAGTTCACCAACAACAACCCCCGCCCACCCACCTGCGCCGGAGGCGAAGCCCGCCGCCCGGCGAGCGGATCCTTCAGCTCCCCCTCGTCACGCACCTCGCACACCACCTGCCCACCCTCGCCCCACACATACACCGTGCCCGAACCACCCCCGTGCACCACGCTGTTGGTGGTCAGCTCGGCCACGACCAGCGCCAGGTCGTCCAGCCGGACGCCGGACAGACCGAACCGCGCGGCCCGCTCGGTCACGAAGGACCGGGCCGCCGGCAGCTCGTCCGCCCCGAAGACGTACCCCTCCGCCCCCTCCGCGACCGGCAGGGGTTCGTTGTACCGCTCGACCACCCGCTCGGGCGCGTACGACGGGCTGTTGCGCCACCGGCCGTCGGAGATCACGACCGGATGCGTCGCGTACGCGTCGGTCAGCACCTGCTCATTGAGCCCCGCCTCGTCGTACGGACAGAGGACCGTCGCGTCCCGCCCCTCGAACGCGGAGTTGATCAGCGCCTCGTGCTGGACACAGGCCGGGTACTCCACGCCGGAGCGCTCGGGCCAGATCGGCTCCCCGACGATCCGGACGCGCGCCTTCGGGTGGGCGTCGGCGAACACGCTCAGCACCCTGGGAATGATCCGTCCGGGATTGCGCCCCGCCTGCGTCATGTCGATGAAGCGCACATCCGTCGCGCCGTCGCCCAGGGCTGAGCGCAGCACGTCCAGCCTCGGTCCCGGCACGGCGACCGCCACCGGTTCGCCGGCCGCCAGACCCTCCCGGATGAACGGCACGGTGCCGTTCACGTACTCCTCCTCGCCCCGGTAGAAGAGGGCGGGATGCGCGAACGGCTCGGAGAGCGAGGCCGTCATCGCGCCACCACCTCCACGCCCGGCAGGTCGGGCCAGAACATGTCCAGTACCCGTCCCACGGCGGCAGGTGGCTGTTCGATCATGATGCGACGTCCTTCGGGAAGACCTTGAACCGCCGCCGCGAGGGCGGAGACACCGGCGACGTCGACGAAGGTGACCGCCGAGAGCTCCAAGTGGCACACCTCGACATCCTCCAGAGCCAGCCGGTCCAGCGCCCGTTCCCAGGCCGTGCGGGTCGTCAGACTGACCTCGCCCGCGGCCTGCCAGCCCGACCGGTCCGCCAGCGGGCGCACCTGGAGGGTGCCCGTGGACCGTGCGGACGACACGTCCGGCAGGTCGCCGGCGAGGTCCGCCTCCCACGCTCCGTCCACGCTGACCACCCCTGAAGTGTCGTCGTTTCCCGCCCAGTATTCCCTCTCCGCACCTCCCGTGAGGCAACAAGGGCACATGGGCAAGGAGGATCAGTCCGGAGGCCCGGAGGCCCGGAGGCCCGGAGGCCCGGAGGCCCGGAGGCCCGGAGGCCCGGAGGCCCGGGAGCCCGGGGGCCCGGGGGTCATGGCCGCGCCGAGGGTGCTGCCAGAACGCGGCCGGGACGCGGTCAGTACGTGGCCCTTACGCGGTCAGGGCCGGACGGGCTTGCCGCGTCCCCAGGCCCAGGCCAGCCGGTCGGCGCCGGACTGGTTGGTGGTGGCCAGCCCCGGCCGGGCGGGGTCACCGACCAGGGTCTGCAGCGAGTACGTGTCGTCGGTGCGCAGCCCCGGCCAGTACACGGAACCCATCTTCAGCTCGCGGAACGTGTCGGTTACGGCCTGCAAGTAGTTGACGAAGTTGTCGTCGGGCGCCGGCTTGTTGTAGTCGAGCCCGGTGGTCATGGGGGAGCCGAACTCGTCCGCCACGGTCCGGCCGGCGCAGTCACCGATGCGCACCTTGAGGTCGGCGACCCACTCGTCGTAGGTGGCGTACTCCTTCCAGAACCCGTAGTGGTGGAGCGACAGATAGGTGCCCTTCAGGCGCGGGTCGGCGCAGACGGACGTGACGTGGTCGTTGTAGCCGGCGCCGCTGACGAACACGCGATCGCGGGGCACGTTCCGGTACGTGTCCAGCCACTTCGCGGCGATGTCGGCCCACTCGGTGTCCGTGTAACCGTGCGGCTCGTTCATCGGTTCGAAGTAGACGCGCTTGTCGTCCTTGTACGCCTTCACCACGGTGTTCCACATGGGCCAGTACGTGGCGGGGTCGTCGATGAAGCCGTCCTTGCGCGGGCCGGTGCCTTCCCAGTAGGACAGGATCACCTTGAAGCCCTTGTCCGACGCCGCGTCGACGACCCCGCGGTAGGACGTCCAGTACGAGCCGTCGACGGTGTACGGGTTGATCGGCAACCGGACGGTGTCGGCGCCGAGGTTCGCGCGGAACCCCGAGATCACCCGGGTCGCCTTGGCGTAGGTGCGGGCATAGCCGTCGGAGGTCGACAGACCGGAGAGCACGACGGGATCGTCGGCGAAGTTGTCGCGGGGATCGGCCCAGTTGACGCCCTTGAACTGAGTCGTGTCGACGCTCGGCGCGGCGGTGGCGGCAGGGGCGGCGGCGATGCCCGTACCGCTGCTCGCGGCGATCGCCAGGGCCACCAGAGTGGCGCGCAGCCGGGGAGTGGAGCGGGGGCCGGTGGGGGTTCTGCGCATCATCGTGCCCTTTCTGAGGAGGACGGCGCAGCACAGCGGCGGGGCCTGTGCGCGGGCGGATGTTTACGTAAACATCGAACGCCCGAAGCTGCCCCGGCCGAACTCTCGGCCAGGGCTGGGTCGGTGGTGATGTTTACGTAAACATGACGGCGCCGGAATCGTGGCACCCACGGGAGTGATCGTCAAGGTTTCTCACACGTAACGTTCGTTGCCGCAAAGCCGGGACGGACGTTGTCGCAGAGCCGGGCGGAACGGTGGTCCGCGGCGGGCGGGTTCGGGCCTGCCCCGGGCCGTGGCCCGGGGGTGGTGGGCCGGACGTCGGGCGCAGGGGACCGGATCAGCCCTGGTAGGGCTGCTGCTGCGGCTGTCGGCCGTGGGGCTGGCCGCCCGCGCCCTGCACCTGCAACTGCTCCGCCTGCTCCTTGGTGATCTTCTGCTGTGCCCCGCAGAACGTGCACTGGGTCGCGTACTTCGTCGAGACGGGGAACAGCGGGACGAAGAACAGGGTGAACTTCGTGACGCGCTTGCTGAGCGTGTGCGCGGCGGGATTCCCGCACTGGCCGCACACCAGGGTCAGTATCGCCAGCTGGTAGAGATATCCCTTGGTGCCAAAGATGATCATGCGGTGGTTCCTTTCGGGCGGGCCGTGTCCGGCGGGGCGGGACCGTACCGGTGAGCGAAGGTGTGCGCTCACCGGTCACGGTCTCGCCCCCCAGTCTCGTGCACGGCGTGCCCGGCCGGCGGCACTCCCGCTGTTGCGGAACCGATCTCCGCGGGTCAGATACCCATCGAGGCCATCTCGATAGCCGACCGGTAGTTCGCCGACGCGGTCACCACGCAGGCGCGGTAGGTGCGGTTGTCCTTCACCGCGAGGAAATAGTCCTTGAGGTTCTTCCAGTAGCTGAGCAGGTAGCCGACGCCCGGGACGAAGCCGGCCGGCCGGGGCACGAGGGCGAAGGCCTCGGAACACCGGAGGATCTCGCCGGTCGCCGTGGAGAGCACGTCGGCGACCTCGGGGTTCATGTTCCAGCCGGCGGCCAGGTCCGCGTTCCAGATGGCCGCGGCCACCTCGCGCAGGTGGGCCTCCTCCTCCGGGGTGAAGCTGCTCTGTCCGAACACCGCCTGAGCCGCCTCGGCCGCCGCGACCGAGGGGGCCGGAGCCGCGGCCGGTCCGGTGACGGCCGAGGCCGCGGTGCCCGAGACGCCGAGGAAGAGTACGGCCGCCGTGACTGCCGCCGCGTACGTGACCTGTCTGCCGCTCATGCTGATCGGTCCCCTCTGTGGATGTGCCCGGAGTCTGCCGCCCGGAGCTGATGCCCGGGGCGGACCGACGCTGTCATGTGCCGCGCAAAGGGGTCAACGGCGACATCCTGCCAGCCGCGCCGCCCGCGGCCGAAGGGTGATGCTTGACGGTGCGGCAGTCAACGGGGCGTCAGGCGCTCCCAGTTGTGGATATGAGGGGCAGGAGCGGTCGGTCGGGGAGGGCGGGCGGTACGCGTTCCAGAATTCCGCCCGCGAACACGTCGTACAGCGGCAGTGTCTCCAGGTGGACGTATCCGATGTGGCAGTCGCACAGCTCCTTGGGGCAGGGCCGGGGGCCGAGTGCGGCCCGGTAGGAGCCGTCGTAGAGGTTGCCCAGTTCGGTGCGCACGAAATGGCAGCGGCGGACCGTGCCCTCACCGTCGACCGAAAGGACCGACTCGCCCGTGCGGCACGGCATGCCCGCGGAGCGGTGCGGGTGGCGGCTGAACGGGAAGAGCGGGTCCAGCTCCGTCCACTCGGCGGCCTGCGCGTCCGTATAGGTGTGCCCCTCGGCGGCGTTGACCCACAAGTAGACGTGCGATGGCAGCTCCGCGCGCAGCCGACGCGCGTGCTCCAAGTGGTCGGGCACTCCGACGATTCCGACACTGAAGCGGACACCGAGGCCGGCCAGCGCGTGCGTCTTGGCCAGGAAACGTTCGTACGGAGTCTGTCCCGGGTGGTAGGTGCACCACAGGGCGACGGTGTCGGGGTCCGCGTCCCCCAGCCAGTCGGTCCGGCAGCTCAGATTGGTCTGGATGGCGACCCGCTGTATGTGCGGCTGGTGCGACAGGTCCACGAGGGCGCGGCGGTACCAGGAGCGCACCAGCCCCTCGCCCCACGGGGTGAACAGCACCGAGAGGCGGTCCTGCCGCTGCTCGTGCGCCCACGCGCTGAAACGCTCAAGTGCCGCGCGGTCGGCGCGCAGTTGGGCCGTGGAGTCCCGGCGCTTCGCGAACGGGCAGTACGGGCAGTCGTAGTCGCAGGAGGAAAGCGGGCCGCGGTACAGCAGGGTGAGGTCCATCGGCGCTCACTTCGTCTCGTAGGCGGCCATGGCCTCGCGCACGGCCGGTGAGAACAGCTCGGGGCCGATGGCGTCCGAGTGCGCGAGCCCTTCGGGGGAGAGCCGGAGCAGCCGCGGCCGGGCGTCGTCGAGCCAGCCTCGGTCGACGAGGGTGTCCAGCTCCGCCGGGAAGTCGTCGTACGGGTCCGTACCGAACCGCAGACGGTAGTCCTCGACCGGCAGGCCCTCCGCCTGGAGCAGCGACTGCAGCAGATGCCGCCGCCTTGCCTCGTCCTCGTCGACCCACCTGCCGTGCAGGGCGCGGGAGAAGTCCTCGGTGGCGGTGTAGTCGTCGATGATGCCGCGGATCTCCCGCATCGACACCGCGTAGTCGAAGGAGTAGTGCAGCCGTGAGGTGTACGAGCGCGCGCCGCAGCCCAGGCCGATCATGCCGTCGGTCTGGCACGCGTAGTCGTCCGGCCCCTGCGGCGGCGCGTCGGCCCGCCGGAACATCCGCATCGACACCTGCTCGTACCCGTGCGCGAGAAGATGGTCGCGGCCCTCCCGGTAGCGGCGCAGCCGTTCCTCGTCCCACCGCAGGTCGGCCGTGCGCAGGTCGGTGTGGCGGCCGAGACCGGTGAGCGGACGTATGTAGAGCGGGTAGAGGTAGATCTCCTCGGGGCGCCAGGACAGGGCCGCGTCGAGGGAGTACCGCCAACTGGCCGCCGTCTGGCCGTCGATGCCGTAGATCAGGTCGATGTTCAGGACCGGGATCGCGGCCTCGCGGATGCGGGTCAGCGCCGCCTCGACGTCGCTCCTGCGCTGCGGGCGTACGGCGGCGCGGGACTCCTCCTCGACGAAGCTCTGCACACCCAGGCTCAGGCGCGTGGTGCCCCGTTCCGCCAGGACGGCCAGCCGGTCGGCGGTGGCGGTGGACGGGGAGGCCTCCACGGACAGGGGGACGGCCCGCAGGTCCACGCCCATCTCCCGCTCGGCGATGTCGCACAGCCGCTCCAGCTCGGCGGCCTCCAGATAGGTCGGAGTCCCGCCGCCGAACGCCGCGTTGGCGAACCGCGGCGGCTCCTCGTCACCCAGGGCCTCGCGAACGGCGGCGGCCTGGCGCCGCACGGCGTCCAGATAGCGGCCCGTCAGCCCGTCCGGCGCGCCGATGCGGGTGAAGAGGTTGCAGAAGCCGCAGCGGATCTCGCAGAACGGGATGTGCAGGTACAGCGAGAGCGCCTGCCGGGACTCCCCGGCCCACAGGTCCGCGAGCCGGGGCCGCGGGACGAGCGGCCGGTAGGCGGTCTTGTGCGGATACGCGTACGTATAACTCTGGTAGGGGCGCGGCACGGCGACGGAGGTACCCGCAGCGCTGCCCGCGGAAGTGGCGACGGTCATGTGGGCGGCTCCAGGAAGAAGTGGCCGTAGGGCACGGTCCACACGGATTCGTGGCCGAGGCGGTGGCCGGTGTAGCCGTCGTCCCCGTAGGCGGTGCCGTGGTCGGAGCAGACGATCGCGAAGCAGCGGCGGCGCGAGCTCATCGCGCTGAACAGCCGTCCCACATGGCGGTCGATGTACTCCAGCGCCGCGGCGTGCGTGAGGCGGCTGTCGCCCGCCTCCCGGGTCGCGCCGGGGAGGTGGAACCAGTTCGGCTGGTGCAGCGCGGAGGCGTTCAGGAAGAGGAACAGCCGCTGTTCCGGAGGCAGTTCGGCGACCGTCTTCTCGGCCTGTGCCACCTGCGCCTCGAAGGAGGTCGGCGAAGCCACGGAGAACTCGGGCTCCCAGTGGCTCTCCTGGAAGTAGCCGGGCAGTACGTCGCCGAGGGCGCCCTGTTTGTTGAAGAAGCCGACGCCGCCGATGCACACCGTGCGGTAGCCGCGCGCGGCCAGGGCGGACACGATGTCCGGGGTCTCGAAGACGAACGTGCCGTCCGCTGTCGTCTCGCTGCCCGCGAACCGGGCCGCGAAGAGGCGCGGATGCGGCCCGGGTCCGGCGGGCGTGGGGAGGAAACCGGCGAACATCGCCTGGTGGGAGGCGTAGGTGAAGTTCCCCGGCGCGTGCCGCTTCTCCCAGACGCCGTCCGGGAGATGGGCGGTGAGGTGGGGCAGCCGGCCGGCTGCCGCGAGCTCGACCGCCACGTCGTGGCGGAGGGTGTCGAGGGTGAGGAGGAGCAGGTCGTCCCGGCCCACGACCTCGTTCATGTTCGGAGGGGTGGTGGACGTCCCGGGCGGGGCGTCGGTGCGGTCGCCCGAGGGCGGTACGGGGTCAGGCTGTGGCATGGGCTGTCCTCGGCAGGTCGTGCGGTGAAGCGGGTGGTCCGGGCTCCCCGGCCGGTGTGGCGGGAGCGGGGCGCGGGCCGCGGCGGAAGGAGCCGGCCGCGGCGATCTGCGCCGCGTACGTGTCCTGGCCCTCCGCCCCGCTGCCCGGCAGTCCGGTGAGGCGGGGGAGCAGGTCGCCGAACGCGTTGACCTCGCCGACGGCGAAGCGGCGCCAGCCGATGGCGGGCAGCAGGTCGACGCCGACGCACAGCGAGCCGGGGAAACAGGCGGCGGCCCGCTCGCTCACCTCGACGGCCGTGGTCCACCGGTCACCCGCCAGCGCGCGTACGGCCGCCAGATCGCCACGCGTCCCGCCGAGATGGAGATTGGTCAGCGGCGAACGGCTGGTGCGGACCACGGCGTGGGTGGCCCGGCCGGCCACGACCACGATGCGCAGATCGGCCGACCGGCCGCCGAGGGAGGCCTTCGGCAGCCAGCGTTCGACATGCAGCCCGTCGGGGGCCAGGGTGTCGACGATCGCGGCGACCTCCGACTCCGACGTGTAGCGGCGCACCCGCAGTGAGTTGTACAGCCGGCCGTCCTCGGCGCGCTCCACCGAGGTCGTCGCACGGATCCGGCCCGCGGCGGCCGTCTCGACGGCCAGGACACCGGAGGCGGACGAGCCGTGGGCGAGTTTGACGAAGGCACGCCGCATGCCCGCCGCCGCCATCATGTCCCGTACGTCCGACCACCCCCGGACCGGCGGGAGACCGACGGAACCGGACGTGGGGGACGGCGGCACCGGCACGTCGGCGCGCGCGAGCCGGTCGTGACACAGCCGTTTGTCGAACATCACGGCCAGCTCCGCCGGGTCGTCGAGCCGTACCCCGCCGCGCAGCGAGGCCACGCAGTCCAGGAACCGCCCGTACCACCGCGCGGAACCCTCCACCCGCGTCGGCTCGTCCACGCCCCGCAGCAAGGCGTCCACGTCGGCGTTCTCCCCGGGGGAGTCGAGGCGGACGATCTCGTCGTCGGCGAAGGCGTGCCCGCCGTCGCGCAGGACGTCGAGCCACTCGACCACCCGGGGTGTGCCATGGCCCGCGGCCTCGGCGGCCGCGGTGAACAGCCCCACCCTGCGGTTGTCCCCGTTGGCGACGACCACCCACTTCGGCGGTGCGTCCGCCGATCCCGTACGGCCCATGCCGTTCCCCCTCCCTGGTCCTGACTTCGCGGCGCGCTACTCGCCCACCGCGACGAAACGCCAGACCTCGCCGTCGTCGTCCTCGTCGGACTCGGCGTCGTCCTCGTCGACGTCGACCTCCACACCCGCGGGTTCGAGGGTCTCCAGCAGCCGGGTGCGCAGGGCGGGGCTGAGGTAGTTGTGGTGGAGGTCGAGCACCTTGAGGTGCGTCAACGGCTGGCCGGTCAGCAGCGCCGTCGCGCCGTCGTCGGTGAGCACACCCATGGAGACGTCGAGCTCCTCCAGACTCGCCACCACGGGAGCGGACGCGAGGGCGGAGCAGATGGCGTCCTGGATCTCGCTGTTGTGCAGGGCGAGCCGGGTGAGGGCGGGCAGCCTGGTGCCCGCGAAGAAGGGTTCGAGGTCGGCGACGTCGCAGTCCCCGCCGTACTCGGAGGTGCCGAGCCACAGGTCGAGTTCGACGAGGGAGGGCAGGTCGCTGGCGGCGATGGCCCGCACCACCTCGACGGGCAGCCCGCCGCTCTCGACGGTCAGCTTCCGCAGCCGCTCATGACGGGCGGCGGGAAAGACCAGTCCGTTGCCGCCGCGGACCCCGAACTCCTCCAGACCGGGAAAGGCTTCGAGGAGCGGACCCATGTCGCCCTGGGTGATCCAGGAGATCTCGGCCTCCTCCATCACGATGTCGCCGACGAACAGCGCGCGCAGGGCGGGCAGCCGGTCGCGCGCCGCCACCAGCGCCTTGACCACCTCGTCGGGGGCGGAGTCGTACACGTCGCTCCACGCGCCCACGACGATCGCCCGCACCCGCTCGGTGTCGACGGCCGCCAGGAAGCGGCCGAAGGCCTCCTCCCACTGCTCGTCGGAGTCGTAGGAGTTCACCGCGATGTGCCAGGCCACGGACTCGGGCGACGGAAGCGAGGACGGTTCCGGCTTCGGGTCGTCGACGCCCGGGAAGTTGAAGGCCGGCAGCCCGTGGAACTCCTTGAAGTGGTCACCGATGGTCATGCGCGCCTGCTCCTTCGTGCTGAGGTCGGTGGATCGGCAGTCGTGGGTCCTGATCCCGGCGCGCGCCGACCGCATCCAGGTACCGGAGTTCTACCAAGTCCCACTGACATCGCGTGGATCAGGGGTCCTCCTGCGGCGCCCCCCGTCCCGCACAGACCGTGTGACCTGCGGTCGGGGGCGATTGTCAGTGGTCACCTCTACGGTCCTTCCCATGGCACACGGTGTGCCGCAGCGGGAGGAGACCCATGTACCGGCAAGGAGACGTCCTGATCGTGGCGCTGGCCGAGAGCGCGGTGCCGGAGCACGCGGCCGACGCGGCGTCCGAACCACGTGACGGCCGCGGCAGGCTCGTCCTGGCACTGGGCGAAGTCACCGGCCACGCCCATGCGGTGGTCGGACCCGGACGGCTCGTCCGCGAGGCCGGCCTGTTCGGGCCGATGCTGCTGCACGTGCCCGACGGCGCCCGCGTCGTCCACGAGGAACACGCGGCGATCTCCCTCCCGAAGGGCTGGTACCGGGTGATCCGGCAACGGGAGTACGTGCCGGGCTCGGTGCGCATAGTCGCCGACTGACGACAGACACACATCGCACACGCGGACAGCACGAGGCAGGACAGCGCGACGCGGGACATGGCGACGCGGGACAGCGCGACGCGGGACAGCGCGACGCGGGACAGCGCGACGCAGGGCCGGGCGGCACGGGGGTGCGGTCCGGAACGGTTTTTGGGGAGAGGAACGGCGTTGATGGAGCAGGGCAGTTGGCGGACGACGGCGGCGGCCACGGGGCCGGGGGACCGGGCGGCGGCCGAGGAGGGCGTACGACTCGCCTACCGGCGGGCAGGTCTGGCCGAACCGGAGCGGATCGTATGGACGCGCTCACCTCGCGAGGCGGTACGGACACTCATGGCGGCGGCACATCCGGACGCCGCGGAGCCGGACACCTTCGGGGCGAGTGTCCGGGACGCCGTGTTGGGCGCCCCCTGGGCCGCCGAGCGGGCACGGCTGCACGCGGAGCTGGGGCCGACGGGATGGAGCGGCCACTGGCGTGCCACGGGAGCGGGCCTGTGGGAGTCGACCCGCACCCTGGTCGACCGGGTGCGGGCGGGCATCGTCGAAGAATTCGCCGACGACCGGGCACAGGAGACACAGGTCCGCCTCCTTCTGCTGGACGCGGCCCTGGGGCAGCACGACGCGGCCTGGCTGTGCGCCTTCGACTCCGGGGACGAGAGCCCCCTGGACGGCCTGGCCGCTGTGGCGCGCCACGCGGGCTGGTGGTGGCCCTACGAGAAGGCGGCGGTCATCAGCGAACGCCCCCTGACCCTGCACCGCGACGAGGCCGGACGCCTGGACCGCGGCGACGGCCCGGCACTGGGCTACGGGGACGGGTTCGAGCTGTACGCGTGGCGCGGAATGCCCGTCCCGGGAGACTTCCTCGACGAGCTGACCAGACTGACTCCCGAGCGGATCCGCGGCGAGGAGAACGCCGAACTGCGCCGCGTCATGCTGGAGTACTACGGCTACGACCGCTATCTGGACGAGTCCGGCGCGGTCCCCGTCCACCGCGACGAGACCGGCGTGCTGTGGCGGGTCCAACTCGTCGGTGACGAGGACGTGGTGATGGTCGAGGTCGTCAACTCCACCCCGGAACCGGACGGTACGAGCCGCACCTACTGGCTGAGGGTCCCGCCGACGACGCGCACGGCCCGCGAGGGCGTGGCATGGACGTTCGGCGTCGGCGAGGAGGCGTACGAGCCGTTGCAGCAGACGTAGGAAGGCGGGCGGGGGCGGAGTGTCGCGCGGGGGGGAAAAAGAGCGTCAGGGAGTCGGCGACGGGTCGCCGGAGCCGCGATCGAGCCTGATGTCGACGGCGACGGGGAGGTGGTCGCTGCCGGTGGCGGGCAGGGTCCGCACGTTCGACACGGTGGCCGAGCGGGCCAGGACCTGGTCGATCCGGGACACGGGCAAGGAGGCGGGCCAGCTGAAGGCGAAGGCCTGCCCCGCCGGGTCCGTACGGTCCATCCGCGAGGTCACCGGATCCAGACCCCGGTCGTCCAGGGTGCTGTTGAGGTCACCGAGCAGGATCACCCTGTCCAGCTTCTCGGCGGCGAGCGCCGATCCCAGCAGTCCGGCGCTCTCGTCCCGCGGACCGGAACCGAGACCGCGCCAGCCGAGGCGGACCGAGGGCAGGTGGGCGACGTACACCGCGATGTCGCCCCACGGAGTGCGAGCCGTGGACCGCATTCCGCGGCTCCAGCCCTCCTCGATCGCCGCCGGTCTGATGTCCACCCGGCGCACGTCCGACAGGGGATGCCTCGACCACAGCCCGACCGTTCCCTCGACCGCGTGATGCGGGTAGTCCCGTGCCAGGGCCTTCTCGTAGGCCGGCAGTGCGGCGGGGGTCAGCTCCTCCAGGGCGACGAGATCCGGTGCGGCCTCGATCAGCGCGGCGGCGGTGCCCGCGGGATCGGTGTTCACGTCACTGACGTTGTGCTGGACCGCCGTGAGGTCGTGTGCGCCGCGGTCCTCCGGCAGGAGCCGCCCGCCGAACGACTGCCCCCACACGGCCACGGGCAGCAGCAGGGCCACCAGCGCGGTCGCCGAGCGGCGCAGCAGCGCGAGAACCAGCAACAGCGGGACGGCCAGGCCGAGCCAGGGCAGAAACGTCTCCAGCAGGCTGCCGAAGCGGCCCACCGTGTTGGGCACCAGAGAGTGGAAGGCCAGCAGAGCGGCGGTCAGTACGGCGAGTGCCGCCGGCACACGTCCACGCGCCCAGGGCGACCGGCCGTCCGCGTCCGGGCCCCAGGGCCGCCGGGAGAGGTGTCGCCAGGAGAGCTTGCGATGCCATAGGCCGGGCGCCGCGGCCTTCGTCCCCGTAGCCGCGCTGCCGTCCGCCGTGCGCTCCACCAAACCCCACCCGCATCCGTCCCGGGATCCCGCATCCGCTCCGGAACCGCTCTTCGCCTCGCGTCATGAACCTCACGTCATGAACTCCGTGTCATGAACCCGCGTCATGCGCGCGATGTACCTGTCACGACGCTCAGCGCGGTGATCAGGTTCCGGCAGCGAGCCCTTCGCCCCGGGGGCGGGCGGGTGCACCGGGGGAGGACGGGACTGTCGCACGCCGACAGGCCCGTAGGAGCAGAAGCTCCTACGGGCCTGTGAGCAGATGCCTCGGCGGCGTCCTGCCGCTCAGAGACGACCGCCGCTGAGACGGGAGAGCGGGCCTCGCTGCCGCAGACCGGCACGCCGGCCGACGGCGTAGGAGGAGAGGACCACGGCCGCGGTCCCCGCGCCGACGCCGGCGGCCACGACCTTCCTGGCCTTCAGGAGGGTCCAGACGAGACCGGCCTTCCCGACCGTCTGCTGAGCGGCCGTGGAAACACCGCCCTGCACCGTCCTGGCCGTTTCCTTGGCCCTCTGCGACGCGACTCCGCCGAGGTTCACCAGGGCTTCCCTGCTGCCACGGCCGACGGCCCCGGCAGCGTCCCCGGCGTTCTTCACCGCCTCGGTGGCGGCCTTCTGCGACTCCTTCGCGGGCGCCATGGCACCTTCGGTCACGGTGGTCTTCGCCGCTCGCGCATGCGCGGTGGGCGACTGTCCGTTCGTGGTTTTGTTGTTCGCTCCAGCCATGAACACCGGGTATCCGGCTCTGCGTTCGGCAAACGGGAATTGTGTTCTACGCCTTCACGGCCTTCAGCCTGCCCCGTCGCACGCGTGTGCAGAGCGGTCCGAGAAAGCTGCTAGACTCGATCTTGAGCGAGCCGCCGAGTGCGGGCCCGTCTCGCGTCGGTGGTCCAAGGAAAGACGCCCCGCTTCCTGCGGGGAAATGCAGGTGCAAGGCCTGCCCGGCGCTCAACAAGACCCCACCCGAAGTGCATCGGGTGGGGTCTTTTCGTTGACCGGGGGCGGGCCGCTCGATCGGGGTCAGCGTCGCCCGCGCAGTTTGCCCAGCAGCCGCTGCGCCTGGGCACGGCGTCGCGGATCGGCGGAGGCGCGGCGTGCCTGCTCGATGGTGCGTCCCTGCGGGCTCCGGGCGAACTGCTTGATCTTGTTCATGATGCCTGCCATGGCTGTACTCCTGGGCCGGGGGCGGTGGTGCGGTCCGTGCACAGCTCCGTATACCCCGTCACGGGGAGACCACAACGGCAACGCGCCCCCGGCTCCTGCTCAGAACCTGGTGGAGGCGCCGGCGTGGGACACCTGGGTCACAGGGCGAAGGAGTCGGTGAGGTGCACGGCGTAGCCGTCGTCCTCCATGAGGAGAACGGTGACCCCGAAAGGGGAGGGGTGGTCGAGGTCGAGGGGAGTGAAGGAGTACGTGAGGGCGGCCTGGATCGGCGGGGCCAGCTCGCCACCGGGCTGCGGGGGCGGGGCGGGGAGCCACCGGGGCTCGACCGCGTCCGGAACCTCGGGCGTCGACCCCTCGGGCGTCGACCCCTTGGGCGTGGACGCCAAGGGCTGGTGCGTGCAGGGGAGTTGATGCAGTACGTGACCGTCCTTGGTGGCGTGCACCAGGTTCAGACAGGGTGCCGGGCCGACGACCGGAAGCCCGCACTCGGTCGCGACGTTCTCGGTGTCCCAGGCGAGCACCACCTCGTCCGCGCCCGCCGCCGCGGCGACGTTCGAGAGCTCGACGATCGCGGTCATGGCGTCCTCGCCGGTCTCGGCCGGACGGAGCCAGACGAGCCCGACCAGTTCGCCGCGGACGAGCGGCATGATGACCGGACGGGGCGCCCTCCCTTGGGCCAGATCCGCGGTGTACGCGTTCTTCATCGATGCGACCAGTGCGTCCCACGTCTGGGTGTCCACGGAAATCCCCTCACCAACAGCCTGTTCACGAGCGACGCAGAGCCTGTCACGACGGCCCGGTCCTGCGCCAGCGGCCCCGGCCGGGAGCATGCGGAGCACGGTCGGCCGGGGGCGGACTACTGGGCGGGCTGTTCGAGGTGGTCGGTGACGAGCTCGGCGAACTCGTCGGGGGTGGCCAGGCGGATGCCGAGGGTCTCGGCCTTGGCGCGCTTGGATCCGGCGCCCTCTCCCGCCACCACCAGGGTGGTCTTCTTGGAGACGCTGGAGGAGGAGCGGCCTCCCGCCCGTTCGATGAGTTCGTTCATCTGGTTGCGGCTGAGCTTCTCCAGTACGCCGGTCATCGCGCCGGTCACGACCACCGTCATTCCGGTCAGCGGCCCGCCGGCCGGCGCCGAACCCTCCGTACCCTCCGAGCTCTCCGGATCTCCCGAACCGGCCGAGCCCTCGGACCCTTGGGAGCTGCCCGAGGCGTCCTCGGCCGTCGGCGGGCTCGGGGGAGTGGCGCCGGGCTCGGTCATGTTCACCCCGGCGGCGACGAGCTTGTCGATGAGCGGGGCCAGTTCGGCGAGTTCGGAGACGATGGACGGGGCCTTCTCCGTCCCGATGCCCTCGACCTGCTGCATCGACGCGGCGTCGGCCGCGCGGACGTGGTCCATCGTCGCGAAGTGCCGGGCGATGCGCCGGGACATCGACCGCCCCGTGCCCCGTACGCCGAGCGCGCACAACACCCGTGACAGCGGGCGCCCCTTGGCCGTGGTGAGCGCCGCGAGGAGGTTGTCGGTGCTCGTCTCACCCATCCGCTCCAGACCCAGGAGCTGGTCGCGGGTGAGGGTGAACAGATCCGCGAGATCGGCCACCAGCTTCGCTTCGACGAGCTGGACCACGCGAGTGTGGCCGAGACCCTCGATGTCGAGCTGATCGCGGCCGGCCGCGTACGAGAGGGAGGCGACCAGGTGGCAGTTGCGGCCGTTCTCGCAGCGCCAGCGCTGCTCGCCGGTGTCGATGCCGCTCCCGCACCGCGGGCACACCTCGGGGAAGACGATGGGCTGTTCGTCACCGGTGCGCAGATGGGCGACGGGGGCTTCGATACGGGGGATGACGTCACCGGCGCGGTGGACCATGACATGGTCGCCCAGGCGCAGGTCGCGGCGCGTGATGTCGGCCGGGTTGTGGAGGGTGGCGTAGGTGATGGTGGCGCCGTCGATGACGACCGGTTCGAGGACGGCTCGCGGGGCGATGATGCCGGTACGGCCCACGTTCCACTCGACCTCAAGGAGCCGGGTGATCTTCTCCACCGCGGGCAGCTTGTAGGCGATGGCCCAGCGCGGGGCGCGCGAACCGGATCCGGCGGCCTGCTGGTCGGCGGCCAGGTCGGCCTTGATGACGATCCCGTCGATACCGAACGGCAGCGCGGCGCGCAGCGCGGCGATCTCCTGCACCCGGGCCAGGACCTGCTCGGCCGTCCCGGCGGTGGTGCCGGGCACGGCGGTGCCCGCGGTGGTGTTCACCCCGAGCTCCGCGGCGCGGTCCATCAGTTCGCTGTGGGACAGCTCGTGCAGCCGCCCGGCCGCCTCGGCGTCCGTGTCCGGCAGGGGCAGCAGCCCGTAACCGAAGAACGTCATCGGCACGGTGTAGGCGCGCTCCTTGGCTCTCAGGGTGCCCGCCGAGGCGCCGCGGGGATTCGCGAAGGGCTGTCCGCCGTGCGCGGTGCGCACCTCGTTGGCGTGCTCGAACTGCGCGGTGGTCATCAGGACTTCACCGCGCACCTCCACCGTCACGGGCTCGGCCAGGACCTCGGGCAGGCCCTCGACGGTGCCGATCGCGTGCGAGACGTCCTCCCCTGCCGTCCCGTCCCCGCGGGTGATCAGCCGCTCCAGGCGGCCCGCGGTGTAACGGGCGGCGATCGCCAGGCCGTCGAGCTTCGGTTCGACGCTGAACCGCTCCACGTCATGGCCCACGCGCCGGGCCAGCGACGCCGTCCAGGCGGTGAACTCGTCGGCCGAGAACACGTTGTCCAGACTGAGCATCGCCACCGTGTGCGGCACGTCGCCGTCCACCGCGCCACCGGCGACCTTCCCGCTGGGTGAGCCGGGCAGCACCTCGTCGGGATGTTCCGACTCCCAGTCGGTGATGGCGCGCACGAGCCGGTCGTAGGTGTCGTCGTCCATCGGCGAGGTGCCGCCCGTGTAGTAGGCGGCCGACGCCTTCACGGCGTCCTCGACGGCCTGTGCGTAGGCGACGGCATCCACGATCACTGCAACTGGTGAGGTCATGGGGGTCATCCTGCCTGCCACCACTGACAAACGGCTCCGGCCCGGGCTCCGGACACGGCGTGCTCCAATGGGGGATGGCATCGTTTTGGACCGGTGAACGAGTACGGCTGCGTGGTGTCGAGCCCGACGACTGGACGGCGCTCATGGGCTTCGAGGTGGACGAGGAGGGGCTGGGCGACCTGGTGCGGGCGCCCCGCTCCGCCGAGGGCCATCGTGTCCGGGCGAAGGAACTGGCGCTCGCAGGACCCGACGGGGACCGCTTCGTCCTGGTGGTCGAAGCCGTCGACACGGGACAGCCGGTCGGTGTGGTCGGCTCCCAGCATGCCGACGCGCGCGCGGGCTGGTTCGAGTACGGCGTCTCCCTGGGCGCGGAGCACCGGCGCAAGGGACATGCGACGGAGGCCGTGACACTGCTGCTGCGTTACATGTTCGCCGAGCGGCGTTTCCACAAGTGCCAGGCGCGGGTCTTCGCACACAACGAGGCGTCGCTGGCACTGCAACGCAGACTCGGTCTCGTCGAGGAGGGGCGTCTGCGCGATCAGGTGTTCTTCGCGGGCCGGCATCACGACGTGGTCATGTTGGGCATACTCGCCGACGAGTTCGCCGACCTGCACCCGGCCGGTCCGACGGTGATGTGACGGGCCGCGGACACCTCGGACCGTCGGCGGCCCCGGCACGCAATGGCGTACGCGAACGAGCGCCAGTGAGCGTGCCGGCGGCCTCGGGGCGGGGCGCCGACGAGGAAGGTCAGCCGGCGGCCGCGGCGGGCTCGGCCTTTGCGGCGGCCTCGGTGGCGGCGGTGTAGAAGACCGAGGAGCCCTGCTTGTTGCGGTGGGCGCTGCTCCTGGCGACCAGGTTCTCGAGGGTGGTGCGCACGACGGTGGTCTTGATGGTGCGCTCGGGGTGGGCCGCGGTGAGCGCGGTGGTGATCTCGGCGGCGGAGCGCGGTTCGTTCTGCGCTTCGAGGTGACCGCGGATCAGGTCGACGAGGCTCGGCTGAGCGGTCGTTGCCTTGGCCGCGGTCTTGCCGGTCTCGGGCTTCCTGGCCTCGGCCTTCTTCACGCCCGTGGCAGCCGCCTTCTTCGGCTTCGCGGCCTTGACCTCCTTGGCGGCCTTGGTCTGCTTGGTCCGGCCGGAGGACTGACTCGGCACGGAGGCCGCTGCTGGGGTGGTTGCGGCGACGGGGCTCGTACCGCCGAGTGCCTGGTGCATGTTCACCAGTACCGAGTGGTCGTGCTGCAGAGCCAGCAACTGCTCCTGCAGGGCGGCGATGTCCGTCGCGATGCGCTCCTGCTCCTTGCCGTTGCGCTCCAGGTCGCTGGTCACCTGTGCGATGTACTGCGAGGTGAGTTCCGTGGTGGAGATCTGGTTCTCAGACATGAGTGGAGCCTTTCTCGGTCCGCCGACACATGTGCGAAGTGGGGCTGCACGTCCGTGTGCGGGTGGAGAGCGGGATGGTGTCTGTCAGGGCTGGTCCGTCCGAAGGACTCAACTGCGCGCTTTGCGCCAGTGTAGAGATAGTACGCATGTGTGGAACTGACTGTTCCTGGTGCATGCCTTGGGACGTCCACTAGTGAGGCAGCGATCCAGGTGCGCCGTCCCCGTACTCGGTCCAGAGGTTGGTGTGCCAGTCCAGGTGCCGGACGAGGTCGTCGTCGCCCGGCCGTGACGCGGGGGCACCCCGGCCGGGACGCGGTGCCTGGGGAGTGCCCCGGGAGATGTTTCCGCTGACGGTGACGTTGTCCTCGACGCGCGGACGACGCAGTGACTCGTACAGGCAGAGCGCGGCTTCGGTGCCGGGGGCGTCGCGCAGGGACTTCGCGAGAACGACCGCGTCCTCCAGGGCCATCGAGGCACCCTGTCCCGTCGCGGGGGAGGCCGCGTGGGCCGCGTCACCGATGGTGAGGACGCGGCCGGAGCGCCAGGGTGCACCGGTGGGGATCTCCGTGGCGTTGGTGACCATGAGGCGGTCGGTGGTGGCCGCGACGACACCCGCGGCAGGGGTGGTGTCCTTGCGCAGCAGCGGCAGAAGCAGCTCGCGCCAGTGGGCGGGTGTGCCGTGGGCGATCTCCTCGGCGGCCAGGGGTTCACCGGCCACGCGCGCGAACCAGTACGTCTCCCCGGCCGGCGACACCGCGTGGCCGAAGGCGGTCCCGCTGCCCCGCACCATGGTGATGCGCTCGCTCTCCCCGGCGTTCTCCTCGGCCAGGAGCGCGTCGTCGGTGTAGCCGTAGAAGACACGCTGTCCCGCGTGACGGGGCCGCACCTCGGGGGCGAACCCCTGCCGTACGACGGAGTTCAGTCCGTCCGCCCCGACGAGCAGGTCGCCGGTCGCGGTGCTGCCGTCGGTGAAGTGCGCGGTGACCGCGTCCCGGGTGTCCTCGACGGACGCGAGACGGGCTCCGTGCCGGATGCCGATGCCCCGGCGAGCGGCCTCCGCCTGCAGCGCGGCGGCGAGTTCACCGCGGTGCAGGCACCGGTACCGCAGGAGCGGGTCACCGGCCTCGCCGAGCGGTACGTGGGCCACCGTGGCGCCCGTGTCGTCGAGGACACGCATCGAACGCAGCGGGAAGCCGACCGCGGTGACCGCGGCGGAGGCGTCGATCTGGGCGAGGGCGCGCATGCCGTTGCTCGCCAGGGTGAGGAACGCCCCGATGTCCTCGGCCGAGTCGGGATGGGCCTCGTACACGGTGACGTCCCTGCCGGCCTTGTGCAGCGCCAGCGCGGCAGCCGTGCCGGCGATCCCACCACCGATGACAAGTGTGTGCACCATGTCGTATCCCCCACTCGTGCCTGTACGGACCCTCCGTCGCACTGTATGCCCGCACTTCCCTGTGTGCCTCCCGCTAGGTGTGAGGGCTGTGGCACGACGTTGACGGAAGGGGAACCCGGCCACCGACTTCGCACATGCGTATGGGTGTACGGGCCGCAAAACACTTGGACTCGGCGGGTGTCGACGCGGGACAATTCCAGTTCCGGCCCACCCGTACTCGCACCTGTTGTCGGCGTGCGGCAACGGCGATCAACCGGAGGAACGGGCGACGGGCCGCCTGACGACCACTCGGGGGTGGGATGGGATCGCCTGAGACACGTACGGTCCAACCGCGCAGGGGCGCGGTGCTGCTGGCACTTCGTCACTACGGCCGGGAGCTGGCCCGGTTACGGCTGTTCTCCGTACCGGCCATGCTGCTGCCCGCGATGGGCAACATCGGCATCAACTACATCGCGCCGCTCATCGTCGCCAAACTCGTCGCCAGGATCGCCACCGAAGGCGGCATCACCGTCACCGAGGCACTCCCCTACGTCCTCGGCTTCGCCGGCGTCCTGTTGCTCGGGGAGGCGCTGTGGCGCCTGGGCCTGCACTGTCTGAACCGGCTCGCCGCGCGCGGTATCGAGAACCTGTACGTGATCGGCATGGACGAACTGTTCGCCAAGGACGCGGCCTTCTTCCACGACAACTTCGCCGGGTCGCTGACCAAGCGGGTGCTGAGCTTCGCCTCCCGGTTCGAGGAGTTCGTCGACACACTGACGTTCCAGGTCGTGGGCCGTGTGGTGCCCCTGGTGTTCGGATCGGTGATCCTCTGGCGGTACGAACCACTGCTCGTCGTCGGTCTGTTGACGATGCTCGTGCTGACCGCGCTGTGCGTGGTGCCTCTCATCCGCCGCCGTCAGGCGCTGGTCGACCGGCGCGAGGAGGCCATCGCCCGGGTGTCGGGCCATGTCGCCGACAGCCTGATGAACATGGACACGGTCCGCGCGTTCGCGGCCGAGGAACGCGAAGCCGCCGAACACCGGTCCCGGGTCGCCGAGTCACGGCGGCTCACCCTGCGGGCGTGGGACTACGGCAACCTGCGCATCGACACACTGGTCGCACCCATGTCCGTACTCACCAACGCGCTGGGCCTGTTGCTCGCGGTCGCCCTCGCCGGCAGCGGGCACGGGGTGGAGGCGGTCGTGGTGGCTTTCACGTACTACTCGAACGCGACGCGGATCATGTTCGAGTTCAACCAGATCTACCGCCGCCTGGAGAGCTCGATGACGGAGGCGGGGCAGTTCACCGAGCTGCTCCTGTTGCCGCCGACCGTGCTGGACGCGGTGCCGCCGGAGCCGTTGCTGTCCCAGGCCGCCGACGTCCGCTTCGAGGAGGTGACCTTCGCCCACGCGGGGGCGGGGCCTCTCTTCCAGGGGCTCGAACTGGCGGTGCCCAGCGGGACGAAGATCGGTCTGGTCGGCCGGTCCGGCGGTGGCAAGACCACCCTCAGCAGGCTGCTGCTGAGGATGACGGACCTCGACGCCGGCCGGATCCTGATCGGCGGACAGGACATCAGCAGGCTGCGCCAGGCCGAGCTGCGCAGCCTCATCGCCTATGTGCCGCAGGATCCGGCGATGTTCCACCGCTCGCTGCGGGACAACATCGCGTTCGCCCGCCCGGACGCCACGGACCGGGAGATCCGGCGCGCAGCCGAGATCGCACACGTCACGGAGTTCGCCGACGCCCTGCCGGACGGCTTCGACACCATGGTGGGCGAGCGCGGGGTCAAACTGTCGGGCGGACAGCGCCAGCGGGTCGCGCTCGCCAGGGCGATCCTCCGTGACGCGCCGATCCTGTTGCTCGACGAGGCCACCAGTGCCCTGGACTCCGAGAGCGAGGTCCTGGTCCAGGAGGCGCTGTGGCGGCTCATGGAGGGGCGGACGGCGCTCGTGGTGGCGCACCGGCTGAGCACGGTCGCCACCATGGACCAGCTCGTCGTCCTCGACCGCGGACGCATCGTGGAACAGGGCACCCACCGGGAGCTGCTCGCCTCGGCCGGCGCCTACGCCAAGCTCTGGCAGCACCAGTCGGGCGGCTTCCTCGACGACGGGCCCACCCCGGAGCCCGTGCACTGACCGTGCGGTGCGGTGCGCTCAGGTCTGTGTGCGCCGCACGCACTCCTTGACCACGTCACCCAGGCTTCCGGTCCGCTCCAGGGTCTCCCGCTGCACCCGGGCGCCGTTCCCGTCGCGCAGCAGGTGCGAGGCGGCCTGGTGCACCCGGTCGGTGTCACCACTGTCGTCCAGGGCGGGGCCGACATGTTCCAGCAGTGCGCGCACCACGTCCCCGGCCGGTGCCGGCCGCATGGTCGAGGGGTGCAGCAGTTCCTCCTCAAGTCCCGACCGTGCGGCCCGCCAGGCTGCCAGGCGCAGCAGTTCCACGGGCTGTGCCGCCGGGGCGGTGCCCGCACGCCACTCGCGGGCCGCCGTCTCGACGAGTCCACGGGTGAGCGTGGCCAGCAGGGTCGCGGTGCTCGCCTCCAGGCAGACGTCCGACACACGGATCTCGACGGTGGGGTACCGCTCGGCGATCCGCGCGTCGTAATAGACCATGCCCCTGTCCTTCAGCACCCCCGTGGCCACCATGTCGTCGATCCGACGGTGGTAGGTGTCGGCCGTACCGAAGAGTTCCGTGGGGCCGGCCATCGGCCAGCGCATCCACACCCGGCTCCGGTAGCTGCTGTAGAGGCTGTCCTTTCCCTGCCAGAAAGGGGAGTTCGTGCTGAGCGCCGTCAGCACGGACAGCCAGGGGCGGATGCGGTCGAGCACCGCGGCGCCCTCGTCGTCTGATTCCACCGACACATGGATGTGGCAGCCGCAGACGAGCTGTTCCTGGGCCGGCAGGCCGAACTCCTCGACCATCCACTGGTACCGGGCGTTCGTACTGACCGACGGACTGACCGGCAGGGGGGACGTGGCGAGCGCGACGACCGTGGCTCCGACGTCCCCCGCGACGCGCGCCGCCTCCTTGCGGCACCGGACGATGTCCGCGCCGAGTTCGGCCATGTCCGCGTGTGGCTGAGTCGCGAATTCGAGCTGCTGGGTGTGCAGTTCCTTCTCGAACGTCTCCTCCGACGGATCGTCCCTGGCGGCGCGAGCGAGTACCGCCGCGGACAGCGCCTGTGGTTCGCCGGTCTCGGGGTCGACCAGGAGAAGTTCTTCTTCCACTCCCACGGTACGCACGTGACAAAGCCTCTCATAAGGGTCGTCGGGGGCGACGACGCAGAATTCCGGGAAGGCGGAGGCCGCCACCTCCTCCCGCGGTTCCGACTGCCCTGGAACAGCGGGTGGACACCCGGCAGCCGAGAGGGCTTGCACGGACGCCCCGCGGCGGCTCTGCGCGCGGGGCGTGGAAAAGGACGACGAGGATGCTCGACGCACCTGACATGGCTCGGTCCCGTCCGGGCGGCGACGCCGCCCGGACGGGACCGGTTCACAGCACCCGGCGCCTGCGTCCCAGCCAGGTCTGGGCCACCACGACCACGGCGAGGAAGGCACCGCTGACCACCTGCTGGTACGCGGAGTCCAGCGAGCCGATCTGGTTGATCACGTTCTGGATCACCTTCAGCAGGAGCACACCGACCAGGGAACCGCTGACGAAACCGAAGCCGCCGGAGAGCAGGGTGCCGCCGATGACGACCGCCGAGATGGCCTCCAGTTCCATGCCCGACCCGAGGATCGTCACGCCCGACACCAGCCAGGCCGCGTTGAGCGCGCCCGCGAGACCGGCGCACAGTCCCGACACGGCGTACACGGTGATCTTCGTACGGGCCACGGGGGCACCCATCAGGGCCGCCGCGTCCTCGTTGCCGCCGACCGCGTACACGTACTGACCGAATCGGGTGAGGCGCAGGACGACGGCGCCCAGGACGAACAGCGCGACCGTGATCCAGATCGGTACGCCGATGCCGAACAGCGAGCCCTGTCCGAGGGTCGCGAAGAACGAGTCCTTGTCGACGAGGTAGGTCTTCGAGCCCTCGTCGGTGATCGCCAGCAGGATGCCGCGCGCCCCGAGCATGGCGGCCAGGGTGACGATGAAGGGGGCGAGGCCCGACCGGGCGATGAGCAGACCGTTGACGACCCCGATCAGTCCGCACACGGCGAGCGGGAGCAGCAGGGCCACCACCGTGCCGTACTGCGAACCCCAGGCCGCCAGGACCCCGCCGAGGGCGAAGAGCGAGCCGACCGACAGGTCGATCCCGCCGGTGACGATGACGAACGTCATGCCCAGCGCGACCACGGCGAGGAAGGCCGAGGACAGCGCCATGTTCTCCAGGTTGTCACCGGTCAGGAAGGTGTCGAAGCTCAGTGACGCCGCGACCATGGCCACCAGCAGGGTGACCAGGGCGCCGTGCTGCTGCGCGAGGGCGCTGAAGCGCTCGGCACGGGTGGGGGCGTCGACCTTCTCTGGCTCCTGGTGGACTGGGGCCGGCCGCCTCTCGGCCTCTGTGGTCCCGATGGTCATCGCTTCCCCCGTTCACGGGCCGCGTAGACGGCGGCGATGATCACCACGGCCTGGGCCATCTGCGTCCACGACGGTTGCAGGTCGTGCTTGATGAGCGTGGTGGTCAGCAGCTGGATCAGTACGGCCCCGGCGACCGTGCCGCCGATGCGTACGCGTCCCCCGGACAGGGGAGTGCCGCCGACGACCACCGCCGTGATCGCCGACAGTTCCATGAGGTTGCCCAGCGAGGTCGGATCGCTGGCCGTCAGCCGGGCGGTGGCCAGGACGCCCGCCACCGCGGCCAGCGCGCCGGAGCACGCGTACACCACGATGAGGACCCGGCGCACCGGCAGCCCCGCGAGGCGTGCCGCGGGCCTGCTGTCGCCGACGGCGAGCAACTGCCGCCCGAAGGTGGTGCGGCGCACCACGAAGGCCACCAGCAGTGCCAGCCCCGCCGCGATGAGGACGAGGTACGGCACGCCCAGCACGTCACCGGAGCCGAGCGACGCCATGCCCGGATCGCGTACGTCCTCCAGCTGCGGGAGCAGCACCAGGGCGATGCCGCGGCTGGCGACCATGAGGGCCAGGGTGGCGACGATCGGCTGGACGCCCAGGAAGGCGATCAGCGAACCGTTCGCCAGGCCGATCACGATGCCGCCCGCCACCGCCATGAGGACGGCGAGCCAGGGGCCGTAGCCGAGATACAGGGACAGCAGCGAGGTGGACAGGGCCATCACCGAGCCCACCGACAGGTCGACGCCCTCGGTGCCGATCGCCAGTGCCATGCCGAGCGCGACGATGAGGACCGGCGCGACCTGGACGGCCTGGGTGCGGAAGTTCTCCGCCGAGACGAAGTTCGAGGTGAAGACGAAGTTGAAGACGAGCAGAGCCACGACGCCCGCGTAGACGCCGTACTCCTGGAGCAGGCGCAGCAGCCGCTCGCGGTCCACCTGACCGCGGATGAGCGTCAGGTCAGTCATGGGCGCTCCCAGCGGATTCCGCGTTCTTCGAGAAGTCGGGCGATGTCGGGGGATCTGCAGATGCCGGGAGGTCCGCCGCTTCGGAGGGGGCCGGGGGCTCGGCGGCGATGGCGCGCATCAGCGCGTCCTCGGTGACGGCGTCGCCGGTCAGTTCGTCGACCACCACGCCGTCCTTGAGGACGATGATCCGGTCGCTGCCCTCGATCAGTTCCTCGGTGTCGGAGGAGATCAGCAGCACGGCGAGCCCCTCCTCGGCGAGTTCGTCGATGAGGGACTGGACCTCCGCCTTGGCGCCCACGTCGATGCCCCGGGTGGGCTCGTCGAGGAGCAGCACCTTCGGGTGCATGGCGAGCCAGCGGGCCAGCAGCACCTTCTGCTGGTTGCCGCCGGAGAGTTCACCGACCTTCTGGTGAGGCCCCGCGGACTTGATGCGCAGCCGTTCGACGAACATGTCGACGACCTTGTCGACGCGCGCGTTGTCCACCAGACCGAACCGTGAGAGCCCGGGAAGGGCGGCCAGCGCGATGTTCTCCCGTACCGACAGGCCGGGCGAGATGCCCTCGGCCTTGCGGTCCTCCGGCAGCAGGCTGATACCGGCGCGGATCGCGGCCGGTGTGGAGCCGGTCCGCACGGGCGTGCCGCCGACCGACACCCGGCCGGAGTCGGTCGGCAGCGCCCCCGCGATCGCCCGCGCGGTCTCGCTGCGGCCGGAGCCGAGGAGTCCGCCCAGGCCCACCACCTCGCCCGGACGGATGGCGAGCGACACGTCCTTCAGCTGATGACGGATCGTCAGCCCTTCTGCGCGCAGCACCGGTTCGGTGGCTGCCTGGTGCGAGCCGGTGAACTTGGTGAGGCCCTCGCTGCGGACCTCGCCGATCTCCCGGCCCAGCATCAGCGAGACCAGCCGCAGCCGGTCGAGGTCGGCGAGCCGCCCGGTGTGCACCACCCGGCCGTCGCGCAGCACGGTGACGGCGTCGCAGATCTCGTACAACTCGTCCATGCGGTGGCTCACGTAGACCACCGCGATGCCGCGCTCGCGGAGCATGCCGATCACGTCGAACAGGGTGCGCACCTCGCGCGGTTCGAGCGAGGAGGTGGGCTCGTCCATGATCACGACTCGTGCGTCGATGGCGACGGCCCGTGCGAGGGCCACCATCTGCTGGGCGCCCACGCCCAGTTCACGCAGAGGCCGGCTCACGTCGACCCGGATGCCGAGACCCCGCAGTGCCTCGTCGGCCTCCCGGTGCATACGGCGGAAGTCGATGAGGCCGAGCCGGCCGCGCGGTTCACGGCCGAGCAGGAGGTTGCGCGCCACGCTCATCAGCGGGACGAGGTTGACCTCCTGGTAGATGGTGGAGATGCCGGCCTGCTGGGCCTGCAGGGGGGTCGTGAAGCGGACCGGTGAGCCGTTGTGGACGACCTCACCGGCGTCCGGCTGGTAGACGCCGGTGAGCACTTTGATCAGGGTCGACTTGCCCGCGCCGTTCTCGCCGACGAGGGCGTGCACCTCCCCGGCGCGAGCGGTGAAGTCCACGTCGGACAACGCCTTCACGCCGGGGAAGAGCTTGGACACGCCAGTGACGGAGAGCATCTCAGTAGGCCTTGGCGATGTCCGACTCGGCGTTGGCCTCGGTGTACTCGGTGTCCTTGATGACGATGTCCTGCGCGACCTCGTCGCCCTTGGTGAAGCTGTCGAGGGTCTGGAAGGCGAGCGGGCCGAAGCGCGGGTTGGACTCGACGACACCGCTGATCCAGCCGTCCACGATGCCCTGGACGGCGTTGCGCGTGCCGTCGATGGTCACGATCTTCACGTCGCCGGCCTTCTTGCCCGCGCCCTTGAGGGCGTTGACGGCGCCGAGGCCCATCTCGTCGTTCTCGGCGTAGATGCCCTTGATCCCGGGCTTGGACTGGATGAGGTTCTCGGTGACCGACTGGCCCTTCTCGCGGGCGAACTCACCGGTCTGCTGGAACACCACCTTGAGGCCGGGGGCCTCCGCCTTGATCTGGTCCACGAAGCCCTTGGTGCGTTCCGTGGTGACGTTGTTGCCCGCCGCGCCGAGCAGGATGGCGATCTCGCCCTTGCCGCCGGTCGCCTCGATCATCTGGTCGGCGGCGCGCTTGCCCTGCTCCACGAAGTCGGAGCCGATGAAGCTCACGTAGTCCTTGCAGGCCTCGGCGTTGATCTTGCGGTCGACCGTGACGATCGGGATGTGCTTGGCCGCCGCCGTCTTGAGCACCGGCTCCCAGCCGTCGGAGTTGAGCGGGGCGACGACCAGCACGTCGGCGCCCTTGGCGATGAGGTCCTGCACGTCGCTGATCTGCTTGGAGAACTGCGACTGGGCGTTGGCGGTGAGGAGCTTGACGCCGCGCTTCTTCGCCTCGGCCTTGATCGAGGCGGTCTCGGCGATCCGGAAGGGGTTGGCCTCCTTCTCGGACTGCGAGAAACCGACCGTGGCGTTCTTGAGGTCGAGCTTCTCGCCCCCGAACGTGTCGATGGTGCAGGAGGGCCCGGAGCCGGCACTCGGCGAGGCGACCTCCTGACCTGCGTCGGCCTGCTGCTCGGTGGCCTTGTCGTCGGAGGAGTCCTCGGACTTGGTGCATCCGGTGAGTGCCAGGCTCGTGAGGATGCCGGTGGCGAGGAGAGCGCGAGCGGTGGTGCGACGAGACGATGCGGTCGACTTCATGGAGATCCCCAAACGGCGCGGCCCTGGAGCTGAGAGCGCTCCCGGGTAGTTCGGCACTTGACGGTCGATACGGCGTGCACGGCGTTCAGGGGAGGTTTTTACATCGTTGGAGAGGTCGTGTAAACCCCTCCGTCCGAAATCTCGACCGATTCGTTCGACCCGCCGTCAGCGCCGCCCGAGGGTGCTCTCCCGCTCCACCAGCCGGAACTCCGCCGTGAGTTCGCGTCCGCCGGGGTCCTGGCGGCCGGAAAGACTGCGCAGCAGGGAGGCCACGGCGAGGCGGGCGATCGCCTGCTTGTCCGGCGCGATGGTGGTCAGCGAAACGGCTCCGAACCGGCTCTCGGCGATGTCGTCGAAGCCGACCACGGCGATGTCCCACGGCACCCTGAGCCCGCGCTCGTGCAGCACCCGCATGGCGCCGATCGCGATGAGGTCGTTGAAGGCGAAGACCGCGTCGGGCCGATGGCCCGCGTCCAGCAGTTCGGCCATGGCCCGGGCGCCGTCGTCCCGGTCCCAGCCGCCGACGGGCACGATCAGGTCCTCGTCGGGGGTGAGGCCCGCCGCCGCCAGCTCCGCACGCCAGCCGTCGAGCCGCAGATGGGCGGGCCGGTTCGCGGAGTCCGTGCGGACCCCGAGGTAGGCGATCCGGGTCCGGCCGCGGTCGAGCAGATGACGCACCGCCGCCCGTGCGGCGGCGACGTTGTCGATCGCGATGTGGTCGAAGGGCAGACCGTACTCGCGCTCGCCGAGCAGGACCAGGGGCACGTCGTCGGCCCGGCCCTGCAGGTCCTCGGCCTCCAGCTCCAGCGGACTGAGGATCAGCCCGTCGATCACCCGGGCCCGGAAACCCTGGCTGACCAGCAGTTCCTGCTGGCGCTCACCCCGTGTGTGGTCGAGCAGGACCGTGAACTCGTGCTCGGCGGCGGCGTCGATCACCGCGCCCGCCAGCTCGGCGAAATAGGGGTTGCCCAGCTCGGGGACGGCCAGCGCGATGATGCCCGTACGGCCTTTGCGCAAATGCCGTGCGGTGAGGTTCGGCCGGTAGCCGAGCTCGTCGATCGCCTCCTGGACCTTGGCGCGCATCGCTGGGGTGATGTGCGGATAGTTGTTCACGACGTTGGAAACGGTCTTGATCGAGACGCCGGCCCGTTCGGCCACGTCCTTCAGGCTGACCCGCAAGGGATCTCCTCGGCATCGACGGGAACTCCGCGACCGGAGCTGTGTCATGAACCTGGACAGCGGGTGGGAGCCCGTGCTCTCATGCCAACTGCCTCTGCTTCCAACGTTGTACAGACTGAAGCTCCGAGCCGCCACCCTTCCTCACCCTAGGACGTGTCCGCAGAGCCCCGTCGTCCGCCCGGACCGCGGGGCAGGCGGAACTCTGCGGACACAGACCCGGGAGGCTTCCGGTGGGCCTCCGCGGGGGAGTGGCGTTCGGTGCTTCCGCACTGCCTGAAGGGCGTGGGACCCCCGACCGGGCCGGGTGAAGCCGGTCCCCGGGCAGGGGGCGCGTGCCGGGTGTCGCGACACCGCCACGACCGGGTGTCCCGGCGCCGCGGAGATTCGTCAGAAGCTCCCTAGGAGGATTCGTGCGCATCACCTCACTCAAGTCACTCGGATCGCTCAGATCACGCATACAGCTCAGACAACGACTCGCCCTGTTCCTCGCGGTGTTACTCGGGGCCGCGGGACTGGCCGCCGCACCGGTCGCGACAGCCGTGGAGGACCCTGTCGAGGTCCACGGCCTCAAGGGGGAGTACTACACCCAGTCCGCCCCCGGCGCCTTCGATTTCCACGAGCTCAAGGCCACCGGGATGGACGCGCAGCTCGACTTCGACAACCTGGAGTCCCGGCTGCGGGCCGCGACCGGGAAGTCGGACGACGTCAGCGTGCGCTGGACCGGCCGGATCGTGCCCGAGGAGACCGGCCCCACCACCTTCTCGATCATCGGGGACAACGGCTTCCGTCTCTGGGTCGACGGGAAACTCACCATCGACCACTGGGTCGACGACTGGGACCGCGAACAGAGTGCGGAACCGG
The DNA here is from genome assembly GCF_042677425.1 of Streptomyces sp. NPDC127119. Classification (NCBI taxonomy): domain Bacteria; kingdom Bacillati; phylum Actinomycetota; class Actinomycetes; order Kitasatosporales; family Streptomycetaceae; genus Streptomyces; species Streptomyces sp. NPDC127119. The sequence continues at coordinate 94,155 of NZ_JBHXTO010000002.1, forward strand.
TGCAGCTGACCGCCGGCACGGCCTATGACATCAAGGTCGAGTACTTCGAGCACTACGGAGGCTCCAACCTCCATCTGCGCTGGACCCCGCCCGGCGGCACCAAGACCGCGATCCCGCAGTCGGCGTTCCTGCTGCCCGCGGGCTACGACTACGACGGGGCCATCGCCACCACCGTCCTCAAGGACGGCCGCACGCTGCGGCTCGACTTCGCCCAGGAACTCAAGGCGCCCGAGGCCGGTCTGATCGACCACCTGGACGCGGTCATCGGCGGGGCCACCTGGCCGCTCGGCCGCATCAGGCTCGACCCCGCGGACTCCAGGTCCCTGCTGATCGCGCTCAAGGAGCCCGTGGTCGGCAACAAGACGGGCACCGCGCGCGGCAGCGCCGATGTGCGCTACGACGGGGCAGGGGGCCTCTCCGCCAAGGACGGCAACGTTGTCAAGTCCTTCTGGAGCAGCGGCACCAACCGCTCGACCCACCAGCTGAGCACCAAGTGGGGCAAGGACGTCACCCCGGCCAACGCCCACCGCGAGTACCCGAGGCCGCAGCTCACCCGAGACAACTGGCAGAACCTCAACGGCAGCTGGCAGTTCGCCGCCGCCGAGGCGGGGGAGCAGCCCCCGGTGGGGAAGAAGCTCGCCGAGAAGATCCTCGTCCCGTACCCCGTCGAGTCCCAGCTGTCGGGCATCGAACGGCACGAGGACCGCATGTGGTACCGCCGCACCTTCACCGTCCCGAAGGACTGGAAGATCGGCTCGAAGCAGCGGCTGCGACTCAACTTCGGCGCGGTCGACTGGCGTTCCGAGGTCTACGTCAACGGCACGAAGGTCGCCGACCACCAGGGCGGGTACGACAAGTTCAGCGCCGACGTCACCGACGCCCTCAAGCCGGGCCGCGCCCAGGAGCTGATCGTCGGCGTCTACGACCCGACGGACGCCGCGAACGGCGAGAACCCGCCGATCGGCAAACAGCGCCTCGACCCGAGCGGTATCTGGTACACCCCGTCCTCCGGTATCTGGCAGACCGTGTGGATGGAGCCCGTCGCCGCCGACCACGCCGACTCGCTCGCCCTCACCCCGGACGTCACCGCCGGCACGCTGACGGTCACGCCGAAGGGGGTACGCGACGGGGTTCCGGTCACCGCGACGGCGTACGAGGGCAAGCGCAAGGTGGCCACCGTCTCCGGACGCACGGGCAGCCCGCTCACCCTGAAGATCCGCGACGCGCGGCTGTGGTCGCCGGACGACCCGTTCCTGTACGACCTGAAGGTCGGCGTCGGCTCCGACCGTGTCGGCAGCTACTTCGGTATGCGGTCCATCGCCGTGGAGAACGTCGAGGGGACCCCTCGTACCGTCCTCAACGGCAAGCCGGTCTTCATGATGGCCACTCTCGACCAGGGTTTCTGGCCGGACGGACTGCACACCGCCCCGAGCGACAAAGCCCTCGCCTACGACCTGAAGATGCACAAGGCCATGGGCTTCAACTCGGTCCGCAAGCACATCAAGGTCGAACCCGACCGGTGGTTCTACTGGGCCGACAGACTGGGTCTGATGGTGTGGCAGGACATGCCGGCCATGACGGCGGGCGTGAACCCGTCGGCCACCGCGCGCGCCACCTACGAGCGCGAGATGAAGCAGATGATCGACGAGCACATCAGCAGCCCGTCGATCGTCATGTGGGTCACCTTCAACGAAGGGTGGGGCCAGTACGACGTGGGCCGCATCGCCGCACAGGCCAAGGCCTGGGACCCGACGCGCATGGTCAACAACCAGTCGGGCCTCAACCTCGGCGCCGACGGCGGTACGGGCGACATCATGGACGAGCACGGCTATCCGAGCCCCGCCCTGCCACCGCATCCGGACGGCAGACGGGCCCAGGTCATGGGTGAGTACGGCGGCCTCGGACTCGCCGTGCCCGGACACGCCTGGTCGGTGCAGCAGTCCTACGTCGACGTCGACCCGGCCACGTACACCGACGACTACCTCACCAAGCTCGCCGAGGTGCACGCCCTGGCCTGCAAGGGCGGCAACGGCGCGGTGTACACCCAGATCGCGGACGTCGAGGGCGAGCTGAACGGGCTGATCACGTACGACCGTGCGGTCGTCAAGCCCGATGTGCAGCGGGTGAAGGCCGCGCATGAGGCCCTGATCGACGACGTGTCCCGGGCGATTCCCGCGGGCTGCGTCTGACGTCGTGCGCCAGGGCCGCCCGGTGAGATGCCTCCCCGCTGCTCACCGGGCGGCCTCTGCATCCTGCCAGGGGTGCGACGACCGGCCCCGCGACGGCCGGCCCGCCCGGCGTCGGACGCGTCAGATGCGCCAGGTACGGATCCGGTCGGCGGCCTGGTAGACCGTGGCCTTGCGGGCCTGTATGTCGCGCACCAGCTCCACCAGCGCCCCGTAGGGCGGATCGATGCCCTCGGCGGAGGTGTGCATGTAGGCGACGGCGACCTGGCAGGCGTACAGGGAGTTCCGGTACGGCAGCGGCTCCAGCCGGACGATCGTGTGCAGGAGCGCCGCCGCCCGCCAGGACGCGTCCGGCGTGGCGAGGCCGGGGCGGGGGATGCGGGTCTTGTGGCGGGCGACCGCGGCCACCAGGGCCGAGTAGTCCCCGACCGTCACGTCCTCGGGGACGGCCTGCTCCTGGATGTCGAGCAGCCAGGCGATGTCGACATGGAGCATCAGGCGGCTTCGGCTCCCTGGTGGCGGCCGGCCGGGGGGATCTCGTCCGGGAACGCCTCGTCGAACTCGGCGCGCTGCAGCTCGCCCCAGGAGACGGCGTAGCGCACGAACTGCTGGCGCTGGCGTTCGCGGAGGGAGAGGTCGTGGACGTACTGCTTGAGGGAGGTGCCTGCGGCTGCGGCTGCGGCTCGCAGTTCCTGCATCTCCTCGTCGCTGTAAGTGATGTTCAAGGACGGCATATGCGGATGGTACCTAGTAGGTACCTGAGGGGGCAAGCGGTGTCCCTGCCGGGGGTGCGGGGGGTTTCGTCGTGGGGTGGGTGCGGGTTCGGTGGGGGCCGGGCGCGCAGTTCCCCGCGCCCCTGGAGGAACGGGACTGCGCCCCGGTTCCTCCCCCAGGTGCTGAACTCGGACAGGAGGGTCACGCTGGATGCGCGGGGGCGGAGGCCTTCGGTGAGGAGGGGTTGTGGAGTGTGGTGCGTCCGACCCGTTCGTGCATGTCAGAGGTGCCGGCGAGCACAATCTCAAGAACGTCGACGTGGACGTTCCCCGCGATGCCATGGTCGCCTTCACCGGGATCTCCGGCTCCGGCAAGTCCTCGCTGGCCTTCGGGACGCTCTACGCCGAGGCCCAGCGGCGGTACTTCGAGTCCGTCGCGCCCTATGCCCGGCGGCTGCTCCAGCAGGTCGGTGCCCCGCATGTCCAGGAGATCTCCGGACTGCCTCCCGCGGTCGCCCTGCATCAGCGGCACGGTGCCCCCAGTTCGCGGTCCACGGTCGGCACGCTCACCACGCTGAGCAACCTGCTGCGCATCCTGTACTCCCGTGCCGGTACCCACCCGGACGGGGCCCCGCGGCTCCCCGCCGAGGCGTTCTCGCCCCATACCGCCGCCGGTGCCTGTACGCGGTGCCACGGGCTGGGGGCCGCCGTCGACGTGGCCGAGGACCTGCTCGTACCGGACCCCTCCCTGAGCATCCGCGACGGCGCCATCGCGGCTTGGCCCGGTGCCTGGCAGGGCGCCAACCTGCGCAGCGTCGTGAGCGGTCTGGGCATCGACATCGACAAGCCGTGGCGCCGGCTCAGGAAGAAGGACCGGGAATGGCTGCTGTACACCGATGAACAGCCGTCCGTTCTGATCGAGCCCGAGGCCGACCGGATCGACTACGGCTACCACGGCAAATTCTGGAGCGCCCGCGCCCATGTCATGCATGTCCTCGCCGACTCCAAGAGCGAGCGGATGCGGGAACGGGCGATGCGCTTCGTGCGGAGTGTGCCCTGCCCGGAGTGCGAGGGCAGCGGGCTGCGGCGGGAGGCCCTGGCGGTGACCTTCGCGGGACACTCCATCGCCGAGGTCAACGCGCTGCCCCTCACCGAGGTCGTCGCGCTGCTGCGGCCCGTCGCCGAACTGCCCGGCGCCGAGGTGGCCGCCACGACGGACCCGGCCGGGGAGACGAACGAGGTCGCGGTACGCATCTGCGCGGACCTGGTCGCCCGGATCGAGGTGCTGCTCGGGCTCGGCCTCGGCTATCTCGGGCTGGGGCGCCGCTCGACGACCCTGTCGCCCGGCGAGGCGCAACGGCTGCGCATCGCCACCCAGCTCCGCTCCGGACTGTTCGGCGTCGTCTACGTACTCGACGAGCCCTCCGCCGGACTGCACCCGGCCGACGCCGAGCCCCTGCTGGACGTGCTGGACCGGCTCAAGGCGTCGGGCAACTCGCTGTTCGTCGTGGAACACGACATGGACGTCGTGCGACGGGCGGACTGGGTGGTGGACATCGGCCCCGAGGCGGGCGAGGGCGGCGGACGGGTCCTGTACAGCGGTCCGGTGCCCGGCCTCGAAGAGGTCGCGGAGTCCGCCACCGGCCGCCATCTGTTCGGACACGCCCCGCAGGTCGAGCACCGCCGGCGGAAACCGCGGGGCCGGCTGCGCCTGAGCGGGGTCTCCCGGCACAACCTGCGGGACGTCTCGGTCGACATCCCTCTGCAGGTGCTGACAGCGGTGACAGGTGTGTCCTGATCCGGGAAGTCGACGCTGGTGACCCAGGTGCTCGCCGAGGTCGTACGCCGCCATCTGGGCCAGGGCCCGGACGGGGGCGGAGGCTCGGACGGGGACGGGGGTGGTGGCTCGGGCGAGGGCGCGGAGCTGGAGGTCGATCTGCGGGACGCGTCGGGGCTCGACTCCTTCGACCGGCTGGTACGGGTCGACCAGCGGCCCATCGGCCGGACACCCCGCTCCAACCTGGCCACGTACACCGGCATGTTCGACGCGGTCCGCAAGCTGTACGCGGCGACCGACGAGGCACGGGAGCGCGGGTACTCGGCGGGGCGGTTCTCCTTCAACGTCGCAGAGGGCCGCTGCGAGACCTGCCAGGGCGAGGGGTTCGTCGAGGTCGAGCTGCTGTTCCTGCCCGGCACGTACGCCCCGTGCCCGGCCTGCCACGGCGCGCGCTACGACCCCGAGACGCTCGAAGTCACCTACAGGGGCAAGAACATCGCCGACGTGCTGGCCATGCCCGTGGACGAGGCCGCCGGGTTCCTCGCCGACCTCCCGGCCGCCTCACGGAGCCTGGAGACGCTGCGGGAAGTGGGGCTGGGGTATCTGAGACTGGGCCAGCCCGCGACGGAACTCAGTGGCGGTGAGGCTCAGCGGATCAAGCTGTCCACGGAGTTGCAGCGGGCCCGTCGCGGCCACGCGCTCTACCTCCTCGACGAGCCGACGGCCGGACTCCACCCGGCCGATGTCGCCCTGCTGCTGCGGCAGTTGCACCGGCTCGTCGACGCGGGCAACACGGTCGTCCTGGTCGAACACGACCTGGACACCATCGCGACCGCCGACTGGATCATCGACCTGGGGCCCGGCGGCGGGGACGCGGGCGGCCGGGTGGTCGCCGAAGGCCCTCCGGCAAAGGTGGCGAAGGCACGCCGAAGTGCGACGGCGCCTTACCTGGCACGGCGGTTGGCGGAATCCTGAGCCGCCGTCGACGGCGGCCGGCGCGGGATTCGGACATCGCTCGCGCATCATGAGAACTATTTGGCCACAGAGGGTCCACAAGGCTCGCTCACAACGTCATGATGCATCCCTCAGCAGCACCGCACAGGGGGACACATGAGCCACGAGTCGACGCCGCCGCCCGCGCCGAGCCCCCACCCTCCGGCGCTCCCGCCGCCCCCGAAGAAGAACCACTCGAACGCGGTCGTCATCGGCTCCGCGGCTGCCGTCGTCGTCGCGGTCGTCGCCACGGGCATCGCGGTGAGCGGCAGCCGTGACGGCGCGGCCGAACCGGGCCCGACCGTCACGGTCACCGAGGTCGCCACGCCGGACGACGAGTCCGCCGCGGCCGAGGACGACGCCCGGCCGGCCGCCGAGGAGTCAGGCGGGGAGTCCGGCGACGGCGTGTACAGCCTCAGCGAACCGGTCGCCTACGGGAACGACGTGGAGGTCAGCCTGTCGAAGTTCTCGCGGGGCACGTCGAGCGACTACGCGTCCCCGGGGAACACGCCGTACGCCAAGTTCACCATCAAGATCGTGAACGGGTCCGACGAGAGCGTCAACGCCGACGAACTCAGCGTCAACTGTGCCTACGGCGACGAGGGCAAGGAAGGTGACGCCATCTTCGACGAAGGGCTCGACGGCCTTCCCGAGACCCGCATCCTCGCCGGGCGCTCCCTCTCCGTCGTCTGGGCCTGCGAACTCCCCAAGGACCAGAAGTACTTACAGGTGGAAGTCGCACCGGACTACGAGTCGAAGACCGCCGTGTTCACCGGCAATGTGAAGTAGGCGGGCCCTAGCCGCCGAGGGGTGACTCCTCGGACGACTCTCCCGGTTCACCCTGACCAGTTGGTTCATCGCGTTCGGCGACGAGGATGCGGAGCAGTCCGGGGCAGTGCTCCTCGATGTCCGTCCTCAGCAGTCGCAGGGTGCTTCCGTTGCTGGCAGTACCAGGTGCACCGCGACGCCGCCGACCCCACCACGCTGGTCTTCTACGAGCTGTGGCGCTCCGGCGACGACCTGCGCAGCCACCTCGCCCGACTCCATACGGCAGGACGCGTAGGGCGTCGGCTCGGCTGTGAGCCGTCACCGGCGCCGGTGGACCCTCCCGGTCGGAGCGTCAGCGATGTGCCAGTAGTACTCCGCCGAGTGTGCGTGCCGCCGAGGTGATGGTGGGGTGGGGTTCGACCGTGAAGCCTGTTTCGGTGAGCCACGTGGCTACCTGGCTCGGTCGGCGGCGGTGGCCGTAGGACTCCGGCCAGGCTTCGTCGGGAGCCTGTGCCTTCGGTGGTGAGGTGTTGGCGGCGTGGAAGCCCAGGAGCAGCAGGCCGCCGGGGCGGAGTACCCGGTGGAAGCCGGCCAGGACCTCGCCGATCGCTTCATCGGGGACGTGCATGATCGCGTACCAGGAGAGCAGGGCGGTCAAGGAGCCGTCCGCGAGGGCGAGGTGGGTCATCGAGCCCACTTCGAACCGCAGGCCGGGGTGCTCGCTGCGAGCCACCTCGATCATCCGGGGTGACAGGTCGATGCCGAAGGCGTCCACGCCGAGGTCCCTCAGGTGGGCGGTGATCCTCCCGGGCCCGCACCCCACGTCCGCGACGGGCCCGCCGCCCGCCGCGCGCACCGATTCCGCGAACAGCGCCATGACCTCCTGCTCGGGCGGCAGTTCGGCCAGGAGGTTCCGTGTCTCGTCCGCGTAGTCGGTGGCGTCGGCGTCGTAGGACGCCCGGGTGTCCGCCAGCCAGCTCTCGGTCTCCGGGTCTTCCCGTCCGGTGCTCACCCCTGGAGGTTATCCGAGGTGACAGTCGCGGTACGGAGAATCGGGGCCGCCGCGTCGACGACGTACGCACGGGCGGGCCGGAAGGGCTCAGCCCGCCACCCAGCCCGCGTAGAACACGCCGATCCCGAGGATCACGCAGATCCCCTGGATGGTCCAGAAGCGGACCACGACCAGAACCTCGGACCAGCCCTTGAGCTCGAAGTGGTGCTGCAGCGGGGCCATCTTGAAGACCCGCTTGCCGGTCAGCTTGAACGAGCCGACCTGGATGACCACGGACAGGGTGATCAGGACGAAGAGCCCGCCGAGGAGGGCGAGCAGCAGCTGGGTGCGGGAGCAGATGGCCAGACCCGCCAGCGCGCCACCCAGGGCGAGCGACCCGGTGTCACCCATGAAGATCTTCGCGGGTGAGGTGTTCCACCACAGGAACCCGATGCAGGCACCCATCAGCGCGGAGGCGACGACGGCCAGGTCGAGCGGATCGCGTACCTCGATGCAGGAGCCGGGGTCGGTGAGGTTCATCGCGTTGGCGCACGAGTTCTGGAACTGCCACAGGCCGATGAAGGTGTAGCCGGCGAGGACCATCGCCGAGGCGCCGGTGGCGAGCCCGTCCAGACCGTCGGTCAGGTTCACGCCGTTGGACATGGCCAGGATCATGAACAGGGCCCATACGACGAACAGCACCGGCCCGATGGTCCAGCCGAAGTCCGTCACGAACGACAGCTTCAGGGAGGCGGGAGTCAGCCCGCGGTCGTCGGCGAACCGGATCGCCAGGACGGCGAACAGAATGCCGACGATCAGCTGGCCCGCCATCTTGGCACCGGCCCGCAGCCCCAGCGAACGCCGCTTCACGATCTTGATGTAGTCGTCGAGGAATCCGACGACACCCATGCCCGCCATCAGGAACAGCACCAGAACACCGGGGAACGTCGGCGGCTCACCCGTGATGACCTTGGTCAGGACGTACGCGGCGAGGGTGGCCAGGATGAAGGCGATGCCGCCCATGGTGGGCGTGCCGCGCTTACCGTGGTGGCCGCGGGGCCCGTCGTCACGGATGAACTGGCCGTAGCCCTTGCGGGCCAGCAGCTTGATCAGCAGTGGTGTGCCGCCGAGTGTCAGGAACAGGCCTATGGCCCCGGCAAACAGGATCTGGTTCATCGGACGGCGGTTTTCCCCTCGACTGCGTTCTCGTGCGTGACCGCCGCACCGGTGCGGGCGGCTGTCGCAGCCCACACCCTATGCATAGAGCCAATCGCTTTACGCCGGTGGGTAGTTGCCGCCCCACGCCCCGACGCCGCAGGCTACTTTGTCGTCGAGTACGTGATGTGCGGGGCGAGCGCGTCGAGGAAGTCGGAGGCGTCGAAGACGGCACCGGCGAAGGCGACACCCGTCCGGCCGGTCCGGCCGTCGAGGATCCGGTGGACGGCCTCCACGGCGAGGGGCGCGGTGACGGCGTAGATGTCCTGCCCCGAAGCCGTGGCACGGCGCTCGGTGCCGCCGGAGCGTACGACGACATCGACGAGGAAGGTCTGCGCGGACCGCCCGCTCCCGTCGACGGCGGTGGGCGCCGGAGTGTCCGGGGCAGCCAGGTCACCGGCCGCCTCGGTGGTCATGTAGGTGCGCACCTCGGGGATGGACAGATGACTGGGCACGGTGACGACGTCGGCCATCGTGAACTCACCGATGACGGTCCGCGTGCCCGTCGGGGCGGGAAAGTGCCAGTCGAGGGTGGGCAGGCCATCCCGGTGGTACTCAAGCCGCCCCTCCCGGAAGCGGACGCGCTGCCCGCCGCGCCGCGCCTGGACGGCCGCGCCCGCGATCCGTGTCCCGGGGGTGGGGTGCCAGCCGCTCAGCCCGTAGGCGATGTGCGCCTCGTCGGCCTCGGTCCAGTCACCCATCGCCGCGGTCACCAGCAGATCGCCGAGCCCGCCGTAGAAGGCCATCGCGGGCACCACCACGGTTCCGGCGGCGCGGGCGCGGTCCGCGAAGTGCGCGAGCGTGTCGGCGTTCGCCTCGATCTCGGCCGCCACATCGACGTACGGGATCCCGGCGCGCAGGGCCGCCTCGATCACGGGGGCGGCCGTGACGGTGAAGGGGCCGGCACAGTTGATCACCGCCGCCGCACCGGCCAGGGCGCGGTCGAGCGCGGCCGGATCGTCGACCGGGGCGGGCCGCACGTCGAGCCCGGGACGGGTCGCCGCCAGTGCCCGCAGCTTGTCCGCGTCGCGTCCGGAGAGCACCGGCACGAACCCGCGCGCCAGCAGCTCCGCCACCACGAACCGCCCGGTGTGCCCGTACGCGCCGAACACTGCCACCGTGTGCCCCGGACCGGATGTCATGACTGCTCCTCGTGCTCGAACGTCCGTCAGGACCCGCTGATCGGTCCTGCTGCGAACCCGCCCGGGATCCGCTGAGATCATCCTGCCGAGCGCCGGCGCCTCGTCGTGAGTGTCCGGAACGACATGCTGCGTACAATTACGGACATGGGTTCTGTCGCCGTGGTCGCCACCGAGGGAATGCTGCACTTCGAACTGTCGGTGGCCTGCGAGGTGTTCGGCAGCGCCCCGGCGGGCGTGGACGTTCCCTGGTACGACGTCGAGATCTGCGGGTCCGCCGCCGTGCGGGTCGGCCGGTTCCGGCTGGAACCCGACCACGGGCTCGACCGGCTGCCGCACGCCGACACGGTCCTCGTCCCGGCCTGGGCCGACGTCGACGAGGAACCGCCCGGCGAACTCGTCGACGCGGTGCGCGCGGCCCACGAGGCGGGCGCGCGGGTGGCTTCCCTGTGCACCGGCGCCTTCGTGCTCGCCGCCGCCGGACTGCTGGACGGCAGGCGCGCCACCACGCACTGGGCGCACACCGACGTGCTGGCCGCCCGCCACCCCCGCGTACAGGTCGACCCGGACGTCCTCTACGTGGACAACGGCAGCGTGCTCACCTCCGCGGGCAAGGCCGCCGCGATGGACCTGTGCCTCCATCTCGTCCGCCGCGACCACGGTTCGGCGGTCGCCAACGCGGTGGCCCGCCGACTGGTCGTACCGCCGCACCGGGCCGGCGGTCAGGCCCAGTTCGTCGCCGCGCCCGTACCCGCCCGGGACGACCACCCGCTCGCGGCCCTGCTGCCCTGGGTGATCGAACGCCTCGACCAGCCGCTGACCGTGGACGACCTGGCACGCCGGGCGGGGATGAGTTCGCGCCACCTCGGCCGGCACTTCAGAGCGGCGACCGGCACCACTCCGCTGCAGTGGCTGCTGTCCCAACGCATCCGCCGCGCCCAGGAGTTGCTGGAGACCACCGACAGTGGTGTCGATGCCATCGCGGAGGCCACCGGCATGGGCACCGCCACGACGCTGCGCCGCCACTTCAACCACACGCTCGGGGTACCGCCCGACACCTACCGCCGCACCTTCCGCTCACGGCCCACGTGACGGCGCCTGTACGCGCCCGAACACACCTGGACCCGTCCGAAAAGGCCTACCCGAACAGGGACCGGCGCTCGCCGGCCATCTCGGTGAGCATGTCCTGGACGGTGTCCCGGACCTCGTCGGAGATCTTGTGGACGAACATCGGGTCGTCCAGCGAGTCCTGCGCGTAGTGGTCGGTCGGCAGGGGCGTACCGAAACGGATCGTCCACTTCGTCGGCAGGGGAATCGCACCGAGCGGCCCGAGCAGCGGGAACGTGGGGGTGATCGGAAAGTACGGCAGCCCGAGGAGCCCGGCCACGGGGCGGGCGTCGGCGACCATCGGGTAGATCTCCTCGGCGCCCACGACGGCGCACGGCACGATCGGTGTTCCCGTGCGCAGAGCGGCTGCCGCGAAGCCGCCCCGGCCGAAGCGCCGCAGCCGGTACCGTTCGCCGAACGGTTTGCCGAGCCTCGCCCGTGTCGAGGTACGAACCCACGAGGTACAGCACCACCCCCAGCCGGGTGAGCATGCCCACGGAAGCGCTGCTGGTGCCGCCCAGGTACGCCATCGTGCCGTGGATGACGACGACCCAGAGGCCCACGGTCGCGGCCTCGGACCACTCCATGCTCCTCTTCAGCACGACGAAGGTCGTGGCGACGAAGCGCAGCAGGTGGACCGCGGAGAGGGCGAACAGCAGCCCCCGGCGCAGCGGTTCGGCGTCGACCGTGTCGCTGCCACCGGACAGGAACCACCTCGCGGCCGCCACGGCCAGCGTGTTGCACGTGGTCACCAGCATCTTGGGTCCTGTCGAGGCGTCGTACCTGCCGTACATCAGGAACGGGCCTTCGTCAGGCCGTCCTCACGGTCCGTGGGCCCGGTCCGCAGGGCGGTCGGACGGCGCGCGGAATTCCCGCCAACTCCGCCCGACACCGCGCCGAAACACGTACGGCCGGACCTCACGGCGGAGGGTTGCTCCGGCTGACCCCCGCTGCCGCAGGGGGCTGCTTGCACCTCGGACAAGGGGGACAGCCGGAGCGAGAAACGCCGGTCACACCTCTAGCGTGCTGGTGCATGACGTCCCAGGAGTCGCACCGAACGGACCGGACCGACACCCCTCGCCGCACCGTGCTCGCACTGGGCACCGCCGTGGCCGCCACGCCCCTGCTCGGCGGCGGCCCCGCCCAGGCCCGTACCGCGAGCAGCGCGCGCCAGGCGTCGGCCTCGGCACTGCATGAACTGGGCATCGGCGAACTGCGCCAACGGATGGCTGACGGACGGCTCGACGCCGAACGGCTCACCCGCCACTACCTGGAACGCGTCGAACGCGTCGATCCCCTCCTGCACTCCGTGATCGAGGTGAACCCCGACGCGCTGCGGGAGGCCCGGCGCCTGGACGCCGAGGGTGACCCCCGGAAACCGCTGCACGGCATGCCCGTCCTGCTGAAGGACCTGGTGGAGACCGCGGACCGGATGCACACCACGGCCGGATCACTCGCCCTGCGGGGCCTGCGTCCGGCGGCCGACGCCACCGTCGCGGCGCGACTGCGCGCGGCCGGTGCGGTCATCCTCGGCAAGACCAACCTGAGCGAGTGGGCGGGCGGTATGTCGCTCACCCATCACGCAGGCTGGAGCGCCCGCGGAGGGCAGACCCGCAACCCCTACGAGCTGGACCGGTCGCCGAACGAGTCGAGTTCCGGCAGCGCGGTCGCCGCCGCCGCCGGCCTGTGCGTCGCCGCCATCGGCACCGAGACCAACGGCTCGATCATCGACCCTTCCTCGGCCAACTGCGTCGTCGGCGTGAAGCCGACCGTCGGTCTCGTCGGCCGCGGCGGTGTCATCCCCGGCGTGCCGAGCCAGGACAGCGTCGGCCCGATCGCCCGCACGGTCCGCGACGCCGCGATCCTCCTCGGCACCCTCGTCGGCGTCGACGACCGTGATCCGGCGACCAGGGCGAGCCGTGGCCGCTTCCACCGCGACTACACCCGCTTCCTCGACGCCGACGGACTGAAAGGAGCGCGCATCGGCGTACCGCGCACGGTGTACTTCGGCTACAGCCACCACGCCGACGACATCGCGGAACGCGCGATCGCCACCCTGCGCGAGGCCGGCGCGACCGTGGTCGACCCGGCCGACATCCCGACCGCCGAGCAACTGGAGGACCTGCCCAGCTCGATGGTCGTCCAGGCGTACGAGTTCAAGCGCGCCCTCAACGGCTACCTGGCCGCTGCCCCCGGAGACCACCCGCGCAGCCTGGCCGAGTTGATCGCGTTCAACCGCGAACACGCCGACCGCGAACTGCGCTATGTGCGGCAGGACGGACTGGAAGCAGTGCAGGAGCTGGACTTCGGCGAACGCGAGTACCGCGAGGCGCTGGCCACCAACCACCGCCTCTCGCGCGCCGAGGGCATCGACGCGGTGCTGCGCCGGTATCGCCTGGACGCACTGGTGATGCCCACGACCGGGCCGCCGGCGAAGATCGACCTGATCCGCGGGGACAGCTACGGCGGAGGCGCTTCGACACCCGCAGCCCTCGCGGGCTATCCCGCGGTCAGCGTCCCGGCCGGCTTCGCGTTCGGCCTGCCCGTCGGGCTGACGTTCATGGGCACGGCGTGGAGCGAACCGGTCCTCCTCCGCCTCGCTCATGCCTACGAACAGGCGAGCCAGGTTCGCCGCCCACCTACCTATCGCCCGGCGGACGTCGGCTTCTGACCACGGGCGTACCGACAGTCACGCGGGCCGCCGGTCACTTCGAGTGGTTACCGGTGCTCGCGCAGGACCGTGCTCAGAGCTATGGGCTCCCGGCCGAGCAGCTTGGCCAGGGTCGGGTCCACCGTGGCGAACTCACCGGCGCGGGCCGCGGTGAAGACACCGAGCAGTTGGTCCGCCGTCCCGGCGGGCACACCGTGGCCGATCAGCTGCTGCCGGAACTGGTCGTCCGGTGCGGTGCTCCTGGTGAGGGGACGGCCTGTGACGTCGGTGGCGATGCGCGCGATGTCGTCGAAGGTCAGCGCCTGGCCCGCGGTGAGCGGAGGAGTGGGGCCGTCGAAGCTGCCCTCGTCGGTCAGTACGGCGGCGGCAGCGTCGGCGAGGTCGGCGTGGGCGGTCCAGCTCACGGGCCCGTCCGCGGGCAGAACGACCTGGCCGGTCTGCAGGCCCTGGCCCAGGAACTGCAGCGCGCTGGAGGCGTAGAAGCCGTTGCGCAGGGAGGTGAACGGCACGCCGCAGGCCCGCAGCGCCTCCTCGGTGGCGGCATGGTCACGGCAGGGCTGGAAGTGCGACGAGGCGTCGGCTCCCATGTGGCTGGTGTAGAGGATGCGGCGGGCACCGGCGGCCACGGCGCCGTCGATCGCGGCGCGGTGCTGCCGTACGGCCTCGTCGCCCATCTTGTCGACCGAGACGATGAGCACCTGGGAGGCGCCCTCGAAAGCGTGGGCAAGACTCGCGGCGTCGGTGAAGCTGCCCTGCCGGACCCGTACCCCCTGCTCGGCGAACGTCTTCGCCGCCGCCTTCTGCGGGTCGCGGACGCTGATGCCGATCCTGTCCGCCGGTACGAGGGTGAGCAGTCGCTCGACGATCTGGCGTCCGAGCAGTCCGGTGGCTCCGGTAACGATGATCATGCGGGGCTCCCATGGCGGAGTGATGGAGTGGTGGAACAGAGGAGTTCCAGTGGAAACGTTTTGAGCGTACCATCGATATTAACGCTGGAAACGTAGATGCGATATCGTTGATATATGCCACCACATACACGCGCCAGGGACGGGGCAGCCGTCGAGACCAGGCAGCGCGTCATCGAGGCCGCCGCCGACCTGCTCGCGCGCGAGGGCCGCGACGCCGTCACCACTCGCGCGGTCGCGGTCGCGGCGGGCCTGCAGCCGCCGGCCATCTACCGGCTGTTCGGCGACAAGGACGGGCTGCTGGAAGCGGTCGCCGAACACGGCTTCGCGACCTTCCTCGCGGCCAAACACGTCGATCCCGACCCGCGGGACCTCATCGAGGACCTGCGGGCCGGGTGGGATCTGGCGGTCGAGTTCGGGCTGGCCAATCCGGCGCTGTACACGCTGATGTACAGCGAGCCCACCAGGCCGGCCTCGCCCGCCTTCAAGGCGGGCATGGAGATCCTGATGGGCCGTATCCGCCGCCTCGCCGCGGGCGGTCACCTCCGTGTCGGAGAGGAGCTGGCGGTCTCGCTCATCCACGCCACGGCGCGTGGCGCGGTGCTCACCTGGCTGTCCCTGCCCGAGGAGCGGCGGGACCCCGCCCTGTTGTCCGTGCTTCGGGAGTCCATGGTCACCGCCGTGACCAACGAGGAGCCGGCCGTGCAGGACGCGGGCCCGGCCGGTGCCGCCCGTGCCCTGCGCGCCACGCTGCCCGAGCAGTCGGCCCTCAGCGGCGCGGAGCAGCATCTGCTGAAGGAGTGGCTGGACCGTCTCGCCTCCGACGGCTGACCGGCCGTGGCCCGGCCGCTTGGGCCCGGGTCGCCCGGACCCGGGCCCGCGCGGACGGTCAACTGCCGGGCACGGTGTCCTGGAAGGTGGTGCCCGCGCTGCGGTAGGCGTTCAGCTTCGTGGTGACCTGCGCCGGTGTGAGGACCTGGTCCTTCACATGCAGGACGTAGTCCACCTGCTGGTCGTACGCCCGCGCGGTGGTGCTGGTCTGGCCCGCGAGGTCGATCAGCCACTGGTTGAAGTTGATCGACATGGGCCGCTCCGGAAGATACGCGGAACCGTGCGTCCCGAAGAGCTGCCCGTCGATGTAGTACTTGATGGTGCTGTTGTCGATGGTCAGCACCAGGTCGTGCCAGCCGCTGAAGCTCTGCCTCGCCTCGGTGTGCTCGTTGACCGCCACCCACGGCTCGGCCTGGTACGTCTCCCAGGACGTCGTGTAGAGGATGTTCGACGGCTCGCCCCAGCCGCCGTTGGGCAGGTACTCGAAGTCGTACTCGGAGTAGTCGTCCGCCAGCGGTGCCTTGAGGTCGTTGATGGTGAAGAACGTCTGGACGAGACGGTCGCCGTCCGGGCCGTACTTGGGCGCGTCGTTGAACCGGACCCGTGCCGCGTAGGTGCCGTTCTTGAACTTCGTCGCCTTGGTGAGGATCTCGGTCTGCTTGGTGCTCGCCGCGGTGCCGGCGGTCGAGGTCTCCAGGTTCATGATGGAGTTGCCGCCCGTGCTCGCGAAGGTGACCTTGTCGGGCGCCCAGGTCGCGCCGGGCACGCCGGGACCACCGGAGTTGGAGCGTACGGTCCAGCCGTTCGCCGAGATCCGCGGGTCGCTGTAGCCGCTGTAGTTGAAGTCGTCGAACAGCGTGGCGGCGTCGGCCGGGGGATCGGTCGGCGGGTCGGTGGGCGGATCCGTCGGCCCGTTGCCCGCGGGCGCCTGGCCCCACACGGTGGTGCCGCCCAGTTGCGCGGTGACCTTGGACCAGTCGCCGTACGACGTCTGGGAGGCGCCGAAGGAGTAGTCGTCGCTCTGGTTCAGTGACGCCCATGTCGACTGGTAGAACCGCAGTTGCAGATCGCCGGTGTCGGCGCCCGGGGCGAGCGACCCGGCCCCGGAGGTGAAGCCGATCTCCAGGTAGCGGTCGGCCGTGGCGGTCGGGTTGGCGAGCGTGCCGAAGGTGCCCGTGACGTTGGCGCAGCCCTTGACCGCCCAGGAACAGGCGAAGCGGTAACTCGCGCCCGCCGAGTCGGCCTTGAAGTAGTACCGGACCTTGACACTGCTCAACTGCACGGTCGAGGTACCGGTGTTCTTCACCTTGAACCACGGTTCGGCCTGGTCGGCACCGGCTCCGGTGGCGCTCGTACGGTACTGGACGCTCAGTCCGTCGGCGGCCGCGTTCGCGGTGGCCGGGAGTGCGGTGAGCGCGGCGGCGCCCATGGCCACCGCGACAGCGGTGTGTGCGGTGGCGCGCAGCCGGTTCTTGGCGAATCTCATGGTGGTTCCTCTCCAGAAAGGTGGGGTGATTCCCGGAAACGGACGGGTCGGGGGACGGGTGGGACAGGGGTGGGTGGGACCGGGGAGTGAGGTCAGGGGTGGTGGTGGACGCCGAGTGCGTCCAGCCGGGCCATGTGCCCGTCGAGCCGGGAGCGGAAGTCGGGCCAGTCGGTGGCGCCGCTCCAGCCGCGGTCGGCGAGGGCGCACAGCCGCGGATAGGTGAGGTATTCGATGTGCGCGGGCGTCGAGACGAACTCGGTCCACAGCTGGGCCTGCGTGCCGAGCACCCGTGCGGCGACCTGGGCGTCCGCCTCCGCCCCAGCCCCCGTACCCGCATCCGTGTTCTCGGGCACCGGGTCATGGGAGTGCACGGCACGCAGATCGACGACGGCTCCGGGCTGCGCCTGCGGTTCCTTCGGGTCGTCGGACTGGGCGTAGTCGAGATAGGTGGCCCGGTGGTGGGCGTTGATCACCGAGTGGCCGCGGCGGGCCGCCGTCAGGGTGTGGGCCGGATCGCGCCAGGTCATCACGGTGAACTCGGGGGGCAGTTCGGCGCCGGTCTCGGCCCAGCCGACCGGCCGTCGGCCGTTCCTGACGACATGCTCGCCGACCTTCCCGAGGAACCAGCCGTGCAGCGCCTCGGGGCTCGACAGGCCCTCCGCCGCCACTCGTTCACGTGCGGCGGCACTGTGCGTCCACTCGGCGGTCGGGCACTCCTCGCCGCCGAGGTGGATGTACGGCGACGGGAAGACGTCCATGACCTCGTCGAGGACACCGCGGCAGAAGTCGAGTACCTCGTCGTGGACACCGAGGACGGTGTCGCACACCCCCCAGCGCGTCCACACGTCGAGGTTCCGCCCGGGGTGGTTGCCCAAGGAGGGATAGGCGGCCAGGGCGGCACGTACATGCCCGGGCATCTCTATCTCCGGAACGACGGTGACGCCACGAGCGGCGGCGTACCGCACCAGGCCGGTCAGTTCGCCCCGCGTGTACGCCCCGCCGTGCGGGATTCCGTCGTACGTGCCGCTGCCGGCCGGGCCCCGCTGCGACTCGGCGCGATGGCCGCCGATCTCGGTCAGTTTGGGGTGGGCGGCGACCGGCATGCGCCAGCCCTGGTCGTCGGTGAGGTGCAGATGAAAGACGCTGATCTTGTGCAGGGCGAGCAGGTCGACGTACCGGCGCAGATAGGAGACGGGCTGGAAGTGGCGTGCCACGTCCAGCATCGCGCCGCGCCAGGGGTGGCGCGGGACGTCGGTGATGTCGGCGCACGGCAGCAGCCACCGGGTGACGCGCTGCGGGTCCGCCGACAGGGCGGCCGGGGGCAGGAGCTGACGGACCGTCTGGATGCCGCGGAGCAGCCCGGTGGGGTGTGTGGCGCGCAGCAGCACCCTGTGCGGGTCGATGGTGAGTACGTATCCCTCGTCGCCCAGGCCACCGAAGCCGCCCACGCCACCGAAGTCGGCGAGCTCACTGGAGGCGGGGTCGAGTGCCAGGGTGAACTGCCCCTCCGGGGAGGGATGCAGGGGCAGCCCGGTGGCGGGGGCGAGCAGGGTGCGCAGCAGGTCCGCGGCGGGTTCGGCGCCTTCGCCGACCCGCAGCGCCGTGTCGGCGTCGAGCGTGAAGTGTCCCGGCCGGAACGCGGCCTCGGTGGGGCGGGGGACGAGGGTGGGCGCGGTTGGCTGTGCGGGCACGGATCGCCTCCGGAGCTGAGTGCAGCCGAGTGCACGGGGAGCACATGGGGGGAGTGGAAGGGGTCAGCCCTTGACCGCGCCCGCGGCGAAGCCGGACGTGACATGGCGTTGCAGCAGCAGGAACACCACGAGCGCCGGGGCCGCGAAGAGGGTCGAGGCGGCCATGGTGGCGCCCCAGTCGGTGCCGAAGACGTTCTGGAAGGAGGACAGCCACACGGGCAGGGTGCGGTTGTCGTGCTGTTTGATGATGAGGAAGTTGGCGTAGGCGAACTCGTTCCAGGCGGTGATGTAGCCGAACAGCGAGGTCGCCATGAGTCCCGGTGCCAGCAGCGGGAACGCGATGTGCCGGAACGCGCCGAGCCGGGTGCAGCCGTCGACCTGGGCCGACTCCTCCAGCTCCGGCGGGATCGTGCCGATGAAGCCGCGCAGGACGATGACCGTGAACGGCAGGGTCATCATGAAGTAGACGAGGGTCAGGGTCGGCAGCCGGTCCAGCATGCCGGTGTCCCGCGAGATGATGTAGACCGGGATGATCAGTGACTCCCAGGGCGCCATCTGGGCGATGAAGACCATGAGCATGAACTGCCGGCGCCCCTTCCACCGCATCCGCGCCACCGCGTAGGCGGAGCCGAGAGCGACGACGAGGGAGAGCAGGACGGCGCTCAGCGTGACGAGAAGGCTGTTGCGCCAGAACAGACCGAAGCCGTCGGCGCCGACAGCGGTGCGGAAGTGGTCGAGCGTCCAGGTCCGCGGGACGAGCCGCGGACTGTCGGACTGGATGTCGCGGGCAGGTGTGAACGCGGTCGCGACCATCCAGTAGACCGGGAACAGGCAGAGCGCGACCGTGACGACGGCGGCGGCGTTGAGCGGGATGCGGCGCATACGGGGGCGGGTCGTGCTCATGCGAGCTCGTCCTCCTGGCGGAACATCTGACGGAAGTAGAGGACGAGCACGCCCGACATCAGCACGACGGTCACCATGGAGGCCGCCGACCCGAGGTCGTAACGCTGGCTCGACAGGGCGGTCTGGACCGCGTACACGGGCAGGATCGTGGTCGCGTCGCCGGGGCCGCCGTTGGTCATCACCCAGATCTGGACGAACGCCTTGAACGTCCAGATCACTTCGAGCGAGAACACCAGCAGGAAGATCGGCCGCACGACCGGGAAGGTGATGGACCGGAAGATCCGCGCCCCCGACGCCCCGTCGAGCCGCGCCGACTCGTACAGCTCGACGGGCACGGTGGTGAGGGCCGAGTACAGGGTGATCGCCGCGAACGGCACGGACTGCCACACGATGAGCGCGACCAGGATGGCGAAGGCGGCCGGTCCGTGCGCGAACCAGGCGTAGCGGTCGAAGGACGTGAACCCCAGGTCCGTCAGGACCGCGTTGACGATGCCGAACTCCGAGTGGAACAGCCATTGGAAGACGGTGGTCGCCGCGATGACCGGCATCGCCCAGGTCAGGACGAGTGAGCTGAGGACCGCGGTCCGGCCGAACCGGCCGAGCCGCTCGATCATCAGCGCGACCAGCGTGGACAGCACCATGATCAGGACGACGTTGATCGCCATGAAGAGGAAGGTGCGGCGTACCACCTCCCAGAAGCGGCTGTCGCCCAGCAGCGTTCCGTAGTTGTCGAGTCCGACGAACCGCGCGTCGCCCAGGATGAGTTGGCGCAGTCCGAAGTCCTGCAGCGAGATCACCACCGCGCGGACCAGCGGATAGACGAGCAGGTAGAGCGTGCCGAGGACGGCGGGTGCGATCAGGACGTACGGCCAGACGCCGGGCCCGCCGTCCTTCGACGGGCGGCGTGGTTCTGGGCCGGGGGAGCGCCGGGGGCGCCCGGCGCTCGGTGGGGGATGGGGTGCGGTCTGCTCTCGGACGGCCGTCACGGCACACTTCCTCCAGCGCGGCACCGGCGCGGACGGCCGGTGCGGGGACGGTTGAGGGGCCGGGCCGGCTCAGGTGCCGGAGTTCATCGCCGTGGTGATGGCCTCGGACGCCTTGGCGGCTTCCTTACGCGCGTCGCCTCCGGTGAGTACGGCGGTCAGGTAGTCCTTGATCGGGTTCTTGGCCTCGACGGCCGCCCAGCCGGGTGTGTTGGGCGTGGCGTGGCCCTCGGCGGCGCCGACCGCCATGGCCGAGGCGCCCGGGTCGGAGGCGACGGCGTCGGACAGGGTGGTCTTG
The DNA here is from genome assembly GCF_042677425.1 of Streptomyces sp. NPDC127119. NCBI lineage: Bacteria > Bacillati > Actinomycetota > Actinomycetes > Kitasatosporales > Streptomycetaceae > Streptomyces > Streptomyces sp. NPDC127119. The sequence goes on from NZ_JBHXTO010000002.1 coordinate 114,812, forward strand.
TTCGGTACGTAGCTCATGGCGACGGCGAGCTTCTTCTGCCGGGTGTCGCCGGTGAGTTCCTTGACGAAGGTGTAGGCCGCGTCCTGTTTGGCGGAGGCCGTGGGGATGACGAGGTCGGAGCCGCCGGTGAAGACGGCGCCGGGAGTGTCGGCGGTCTTCCCCGGGATCGGGAAGAAGCCGAGCTTGTTCTTGAGCGCGGGGTTGTTCTCGACGACCGTGTTGGCACCGCCCGGGGACGACACGACCTGGGCGACCTTCCCCTTGGCCATCACGTCCGCCTGCGGGGGATTGGCCTCGTCGGAGTCCTTGGGGCCCCGGCCGAGTGCCTGGAGCTTCTTGTAGAACTCCATGCCGCGGACGGCCTCGGGGGTGTCCAGCGAGCCCTTCCACTTACCGCCGGACTCGGTGGCGAGGTCGCCGCCCTCGTCCCAGACGAAGCCCGCGAGGGTGTACCAGTTCTGGCCGGGCAGATAAATGCCCTGCGTGCCACCGGTGTTGAGCTTCTTGGTGGCGGCGGTCCACTGGTCGCGGGTCTTGATCGCGGCCGGGTCGACGCCCGCCTTCTCGAAGAGGTCGGTGCGGTAGATGACGACGCGGTTGGCGGCGTAGTAGGGGATGCCGTACTGCTTGCCCTCGAAGGCGCCGGGCTCGGAGAGGCCCTTGAGCCAGTCCTTCCCGCCGAGTTCGCCGACCTTGTCGCTGAGGTCGAGCAGGCCCCCACTCTGCGCGAACTGGGCGACCTGGGTGTTGCCGGTCTCGATGACGTCGGGTGCGTCGGTGCTGGCGAGGGCCGCCGTGACCTTCTCGCCGATGCCGTCCCACTCCTGGATCTGCACCTTGACCCGGATGTCGGGGTGAGCGGCCTCGAAGCTCTTGACGAAGTCCTTCTGGAACTGGTCCGAGACGCTGTCGCGCATCAGCCAGACGTCGATGGCGGTGCTCCCGTCGGAGGCGTCGGAGGAACTGCTGCAGGCACTCAGCCCGGCGGTCACGACGAGCGCGGACACACCGGCGAACAAGCGGAACTTCACGGTTCACCTCTGGAGGACATGAGCAGACCACCTGACCAGTGAAGCCCACTGGACAGCTCACCTCTCGATGCGGGGATGAAACTGGCATAGACCAATCGGCGGCGTCAACCCCTTGCGCTGCATGGGTTGTTGGGGCTCACGTGCGTCAGTACTCAGGCGACGAACCATAGACAGCGGTTACACTTCGCCCGACCAGGAGTGACGCGGCGCGCGACAACTGGTCAACTGGTAAAGGGGATGTCGCGCACGACAGCCCGAGGGGCACAGCATGGGGGGCGTCATGAGGGTGAGCGGTACGAGGGCGGGAGCGGCATGAGGGAAGACGCATCGGGTGCGGTGCTGAAACGGGAGCGGGTCCGCGACTTCATCCTCGACCTCGTCGAGTCGCGCAGCCCGGGTGACGCGATCCCCTCCGAGCGCTCCCTGTGCGCCCGTCTGGGAGTGTCCCGCCCGACCCTGCGCGCGGCGGTCGACGAACTCGTGGCCGCGGGACTCCTGGTGCGCGAGCACGGCCGGGGCATGTTCGTCGCGCCCGAGAAGATCACCCAGGAACTCGTCTCCGGACAGCAGACCATGACGGCACCTCAGGCCTCCGGAGCCTGGTCGAGCCGCCTGCTGGAGTTCACCACCTTCGCGGCCGGCGCACGCGTGGGCCGCAAACTGCGGATGTCACCCGCCGCCGAGATCGTGTACGTGGCACGGCTGCGCCTCGTCGACGGCGCCCCGATGGCCATCGAGCATCTGCACATCAGGGCCGATCTGGTCCCCTCCCTGTCCGCGCAGGAACTGGAGGCGGGCGACCTGTACGAGCACCTGCGCGAACAGCACGGCGTACACGTCCAGGAGGCCGTGCAGGCGATCGAGCCCACCGTCGTCACCCGCGCCGAGGCCGAACTGCTCGACGTTCCCGAGCTGTCCCCGGCCCTGCTCTTCGAGCGGCTCACCTCGGACACCACCGGCCGGCCCGTCGAATACGTCCACTCGATCTACCGCGGCGACCGCTACCGCATCGTCTCCCGCCTCACCCTCGACTCCTCCGCCACCGAACCTCCGAACCGCCTCGGCCACCACCCCGGCATCCCGCCGGGCGACTTCGCCCATCGCGAGACGATCGCGTCCTCCACGCGGGGGGACATCCAGACGGGGCAGTGAGTCGTCACAGGGCGGTGAGTCGTCCCGTGGTGAGGGGACGGATCGCCTGATGGGCGTATCGGGGCGCCTGTGACCCGAGCGGGGCGGGGATCTGGTGATTCGTGTGGGTCCCGGGCTATGTGGTGTGACACGGGGCAGGCACACTGCATACAGGCATTCTCACGATCAAGAGGAACAGGCATGATCACGCTTACGAAGGAAGACGGCCCGGCGGATCTCGACGGAGTGACCCACCTGTCGATCGGGGTGTCCTGGGACCCCACCGTCGGCAGCAGCGGCGGACTGATCGGCAAGCTCCGCCAGAAGACCGGCACGGACCTCGACCTGATCGCCATCGCCATGCAGGGCTCGGACCCGGTCCGGCTCGCGGGTCTGGACTCCCTGGACCCGCTGGGCAACGGCTCGTTGGTGCACACCGGCGACAACCAGACCGGCAAGGGCGACGGTGACGACGAGACGGTGACCGTCGAGTTCTCCCGCGTCCCGACGAACATCACCTCGATCGTCTTCGTCGCCGCCGCCTACAAGAAGAGCAGCTCCTTCCAGAAGGCGCGGAACATCAGCTTCAAGGTGTACGACGCCAGCGGGGGCAGCACGCAGCAGGTCGCGGACATCTGGCCCAGCCTTCTCAGCAACGACAACGGCTGCGCCGTCGCCAAGGCGATCCGGGTCGGCGGGGCCTGGAAGCTGCAGGTGATCAACGAGACCGGGAAGATCAAGCAGGGCGACGAGCAGGCCCTGATGCGCTTCGCCGCGAGCAAGTAGGTCACACGCGAGCGATCGCGCGGAAGCGGGACGATCGCGCAGAGGCGGGACGGGGCGGGACCGGCGCACATGCCGGTCCCGCCCCGCCGTGCGTCCCGCCCCGCCGTACGCCGTGGCCCGCCGGGCGCCCTGCCCGGCCGTGTGTCCTGACCTGCTCGAAACCAGGAGTGTACGTTCGTACGCTCCCGCTATAGGCTCACCCTCATGACTGTTGACGTACTGCGCCGACCCGCGTCGGCCGAACGGCAGGCTCGGGTGGCCGTTGCCGTGCTGTTCTTCACCAACGGAGCCCTGTTCGCCAACCTCCTGCCGAGGTATCCGCAGATCAAGACGGATCTCGGCATAGGGAACGCGGCCTACGGTCTGGCCGTCGCCGCGTTCCCCGCGGGCGCCATCGCGGCCGGTCTCGCCGCGGGAGTGGTGATCCGCCGCATGGGCTCGGCGCGGGCGGCGGTGGCCGGCACCCTGCTGACCGGTGCGTGGATCCTCCTCGCGGGCCTGGCCGACTCGGTCGTGCTGTTCGCGGCGGCGCTGTTCCTGGCCGGAGCGATGGACGCGGTCACCGACGTGGCGCAGAACGCCCACGGCCTGCGCGTGCAGAGACGCTACGGACGTTCCATCATCAACTCCTTCCACGCGATCTGGTCCATCGGGGCCGTCACCGGCGGAGCCATGGCCGCGGCGGCGATAGCGCTCGGCCTCTCGCGCGGACAGCATCTGACGATCTCGGCGGTGGTGTTCGCGGTGGCCGCGTGCGTCGCGCTCCGGTTTTGCCTGTCCGGCCCCGAGACCGGGGCCGAGATCGAGTCCGAGGACGTGGGTGGTGCGGGGACCGAACCCGTGGCGGACCTCGGATCGGTGGCGGACCCGGCAGCGGAGTCCGGTCGCGGCGGCCGTGCAGAACAGCCGCAGGGGGGAGAACAGGCGCGGGTGGGACGTGCGACACCGGGCCGGCGTACCGCGTACGTACTGGCCGCCCTTGTGCTCATCGCCACAGCCGGCACCCTCGTCGAGGACGCGGGCAGTTCCTGGGCCGCGCTCTACCTCTCCGGTTCACTGTCCGCGTCGGTGACGCTGGCCGCCTCCGGCTACATCGCCCTGGTCGGGGCCCAGTTCGTCGGCCGTATCATCGGCGACCGCCTCGTCGACAGGTTCGGGCAGCGCACGGTGGCCCGCGCGGGCGGCCTCATCGTCGTGGCCGGGATGGGCCTGGCACTGGCCGTGCCCACGGTGCCCGGCACGATTCTCGGGTTCGCCGCAGCCGGGTTCGGCGTGGCGACGCTGGTCCCCGCGGCGATGCACGAAGCCGACGAGCTGCCCGGCCTCAAGCCCGGCTCGGGGCTCGCCATCGTCTCCTGGCTGATGCGCCTGGGCTTCCTGCTCTCCCCGCCCGTCGTCGGACTGGTCGCGGACGCGGCGAGCCTGCGGGTGGGTCTGCTCGTGGTGCCGCTCGCAGGCCTGCTCGTGCTCCTGCTCGCCGGAGTGCTGCAGCCCAGGCGCCGCTAAGGTCTGTCCCCCTCGACGTGCAGGTTTCCCGGGTCGCGGCCCGTCGGCGAGTGTACGATCGTACGCATGTCGACGGACTACTTCGCCCAGGATCCCCGTACGCATCTCGAACGCATGATGGCGGGCGATCACTACATCGCCGACGACCCGGAGATCGTGCGCCGGTACGAGCGGGCCGTGCGGTTGGCCGCCCGCTACCAGGCCGCCTATCTGGAGGACACCGAGGGGGCCCGCCCGATCCTCGCCGAACTGCTCGGCTCCCTCGGACCCGACGTACACCTGCGGCCGCCGCTGTTCGTCGACTACGGCAGCAACATCACGATCGGCGCGCGCACCTTCGTCAACTACAACCTGACCGCCCTGGACGTCGCGGCGATCACCATCGGCGAGGACTGCCAGATCGGTCCGAACGTCCAACTGCTCACCCCCACCCACCCCTTGGAGCCCGAGCCCCGGCGCGACAAGCTGGAGGCCGCGCAGCCGATCACCATCGGGGACAACGTGTGGCTGGGGGGAGGCGCCATCGTGCTGCCCGGTGTCACCATCGGGGACAACTCCGTCATCGGCGCCGGGGCCGTGGTGACGAAGGACGTGCCCGCCGGCGTCGTCGCCGTCGGCAACCCCGCCCGCCCGGTCCGTACCCTCTGAAGGCTCCCGTCATGGCCACCGGACACACCGACCCGCAGCGCCGCGAACGCATCATCGGCGCGACCCTCGACCTCATCGCCGAGGAGGGGATCGCCAGCGTCTCCCACCGGAAGATCGCCGCGCGTGCCGGCGTCCCCCTGGGGTCGATGACCTACCACTTCAGCGGTATGGACGAGCTGCTCCGGGAGGCGTTCACCCGCTTCGCCGACCACATCGTGGCCGTCTTCGACGCCCACCTCGCCGCTCCTGCGGACCGTGACCAGGCCCGTCAGGCCGTGGCGGACCTGGTCCACGTCCTGTCGGAGGGGAGCCAGCGCGACCTCGTACTCACCCAGGAGCTGTACACCCTCGCCGCGCGTCGGCCGGTCTACCGGGAACTCACCCACGAGTGGATGGGCCGCAGCCGCACCCATCTGGAGAAGCACTTCGACCCGGACACGGCACGGCAACTCGACGCCCTGATCGAGGGTCTGACCCTCCACCGAGCCCTGGACAACGAGCCGCACGACCGTGCCCTGACCCTTGAGGCGATCACCCGCATCACCACCCCCGGCAGGTAGGGACGCCGGCCGGGCGCGGGGGCACCGGATCGATCAGGAATCGAGAAGCGCCGACCCGGGTGCCGCGTCTAGCGTGACTGCCATGGACGTCACCCTGTACGCGAGCTTCCTCCCGCACACCGATCCGGACGCGTCCCTGACCTTCTACCGGGACGCCCTCGGCTTCGAGGTCCGCGACGACGTCGGCCACGGCGCGACGCGCCGGATCACGGTCGGCGCCGCTGGCCGGTCCGGCCCGTCCCTCGTCCTGGAGCCGCCGGTCACCGACCCCGGTGTCACCGAGGAGGAGCGCCGTACCGTCGCGGAGATGATGGCGAAGGGCGCGTACGCGGGCATCCTCCTGGCCACCCCCGACCTCGACGCCACCTTCGAGCGGGTGCGGGCGGCCGGCAGCGGCGAGATCGTCCAGGAGCCGGCCGAGCGGCCGTACGGCGTCCGGGACTGTGCCTTCCTCGATCCCGCGGGCAACATGATCCGCATCCAGGAACGGCGCTGAGCGGTCCGGCGAGCGCAACAGGCGAACAGGTCAACAGGTCAACAGGTCGACAGAGCGACAGATCAACAGATGGAGACATGATGAGCATGGCCCCGAGGAGCGACACCCAGTCGTCCGCGCCGCACGCTGCCGACAGCCATGACCTGATCCGCGTGCACGGCGCGCGCGAGAACAACCTCAAAGACGTCAGCATCGAGATCCCCAAGCGCCGCCTGACCGTGTTCACCGGTGTCTCCGGCTCGGGCAAGAGCTCGCTGGTGTTCAACACGATCGCCGCCGAGTCGCAGCGAATGATCAACGAGACCTACAGCGCCTTCCTCCAGGGCTTCATGCCGACCCTGGCCCGCCCCGAGGTCGACGTCCTCGACGGACTGACCACCGTGATCACCGTCGACCAGCAGCGGATGGGCTCCGACCCGCGCTCCACCGTGGGCACCGCCACCGATGCCAACGCGATGCTGCGCATCCTCTTCAGCCGCCTCGGCGCGCCGCACATCGGCCCGCCCAGCGCGTACTCCTTCAACACCGCCTCGGTCCGGGCCAGCGGCGCGATCACCGTCGAACGCGGTGCCAAGAAGACGGTGAAGGCGACCTTCAACCGCACCGGCGGCATGTGTACGCGCTGCGAGGGCCGGGGCTCGGTCTCCGACATCGACCTCAGCCAGCTCTACGACGACTCCAAGTCCCTCTCCGAGGGCGCGTTCACCATCCCCGGCTGGAAGTCCGACAGCCAGTGGACCGTGCAGGTCTACGCCCAGTCCGGCTTCGTCGACCCGGACAAGCCGATCCGCGAGTACACCAAGAAGCAGTTGCAGGACTTCCTCCACGGGGAGCCCGTCAAGGTCAAGGTCAACGGCGTCAACCTCACCTACGAGGGCCTGATCCCGAAGATCCAGAAGTCGTTCCTGTCCAAGGACAAGGAGTCGATGCAGCCGCACATCCGGGCGTTCGTGGAGCGGGCGGTCACCTTCGCCACCTGCCCCGAGTGCGACGGCACCCGGCTGAGTGAAGGCGCCCGGTCGTCGAAGATCGGCAAGATCTCCATCGCCGACGCCTGCGCGATGGAGATCCGCGATCTGACCGAATGGGTCCGCGGTCTCGACGAGCCGTCCGTGGCACCGCTGCTCGCGGCGCTGCAGCAGGCCCTCGACTCGTTCGTGGAGATCGGTCTCGGCTATCTCTCGCTCGACCGGCCCGCGGGCACGCTGTCGGGCGGCGAGGCGCAGCGCGTCAAGATGATCCGCCACCTCGGCTCCTCGCTCACCGACATCACCTACGTCTTCGACGAGCCCACCATCGGCCTGCACCCCCATGACATCCAGCGGATGAACGGCCTGCTGCTGCGGCTGCGGGACAAGGGCAACACCGTGCTCGTCGTGGAGCACAAGCCCCAGACGATCGCGATCGCCGACCACGTCGTCGACCTCGGCCCCGGCGCGGGCACGGGAGGCGGCACCGTCTGCTTCGAGGGCACGGTCGAGGGACTGCGGGCCAGTGACACCGTCACCGGCCGCCACCTCGACGACCGGGCCACCGTCAGGGAGACACCACGCGAGCCCACGGGCTCGCTGGAGATCCGCGGCGCGACAGCGCACAACCTGCAAGGCGTCGACGTGGACATCCCTCTCGGGGTGCTCACCGTCGTCACGGGTGTCGCCGGCTCCGGGAAGAGCTCGCTCGTCCATGGATCGATCCACGACGACGAGGGCGTGGTGTCGATCGACCAGGGCGCCATCCGCGGTTCCAGGCGCAGCAACCCGGCGACCTACACCGGAATGCTCGACCCGATCCGCAAGGCGTTCGCCAAGGCCAACGACGTGAAGCCGGCCCTGTTCAGCGCCAATTCCGAGGGTGCCTGCCCCACCTGCAACGGCGTGGGCGTCGTCTACACCGACCTGGCGATGATGGCCGGAGTCGCCACTCCGTGCGAGGAGTGCGAGGGAAGGCGGTTCCAGGCCGCGGTCCTGCAGTACCACCTCGGCGGCCGTGACATCAGCGAGGTGCTCGCGATGTCGGTGACCGAGGCCGTGGAGTTCTTCGGCCAGGGCGAGGCGAGCATTCCGGCCGCGCACCGCATCCTCGAACGCCTGGCCGACGTCGGACTCGGCTACCTCAGCCTCGGCCAGCCGCTCACGACACTCTCCGGCGGCGAGCGTCAGCGGCTCAAGCTGGCCACCCACATGGGAGGCAAGGGCGGTGTGTACGTCCTCGACGAGCCGACCACCGGCCTGCACCTCGCCGATGTCGAGCAACTGCTCGGCCTGCTCGACCGGCTCGTCGACTCCGGCAAGTCCGTCATCGTCGTCGAGCACCACCAGGCGGTCATGGCCCACGCCGACTGGATCATCGACCTGGGCCCCGGCGCGGGCCACGACGGCGGCCGGATCGTCTTCGAAGGCACCCCGGCCGACCTGGTCGCCGCCCGCTCCACCCTCACGGGCGAACACCTCGCGGCGTACGTGGGCGCCTGAAGGTACGCCCTCGCGGCCCGGTGACTCCGCGTCCTGCGAGGGGCGCGGTCAGCCGGCCGCCGCCGGGCTTGGCGCGGGGCCGTACGTGCCGGTGAGCGCCCGGTCCGCGGCGGCGGCCAGCGCGGTGTCGTCCGGGTCCGTACCGATCCAGGCCACGTGGCCGTCGGGGCGGATCAGGGCGGCACGCACCGATGCCCAGGCCGCCGGGGGCCGGTCGAGGGTCGTGGTGTGCACAGTGAGTCCGGGGCGTGCCCGGTCCGCGAGGACACCTTCCGCGCGGATGCCTTCCGGCCGGACGCCTTGACCGGGTACGGGTGCGGGTACGGCGCCCGTCAGGTCGAGGAGCAGGTGACTGTCCGCGCGCAACCGCCCGTGCAGGCCGCCCCTGGAGTCGGTGAAGGACAGGTCGGGGGCGCGGCTGCCGGTGAGCGGATGGGCCGCCGAGTCCGGTGCCGGGTAGGCGACGCCGAGCGCGGTGAGGCGTTCGGCCAGGGCCCGGCCGAAGTCCGGCTGCGTGGCGATCATCCCGCTGAGGAACGACCGCAGATCGAGGCCCTCGGGAGTGAAAGCGGTCATCAGGGCGGTCTGGGCCCGACTGTGCTCCATCAGCTGCGCGCCGACGGGGTGGCGCTCGGAGTGGTAGCTGTCGAGCAGGCCGTCCGGGGCCCGGCCGCCGAGGGCCGCGGCGAGCTTCCAGCCGAGGTTGTGGGCGTCCTGGATGCCGACGTTCATGCCGACACCGCCGGTCGGGAAGTGCTGGTGGGCGGCGTCACCGGCGAGCAGGACCCGGCCGCGCCGGTACTCCGCGGCCAGCCGGGTGGCGTTGCCGAAACGGGAGAGCCACACGGGGTCGCGCATCCCGTAGTCCTCACCGGTGATGGCGACGACCTTGGCCCGCAGCTCCTCCAATGTGAGGTCCTTCGGCGACTCGGTGGTGAGGCTGTCGGGGCCGACACCGACGAGACGGTGCCGCCCACCGGGCAGGGGCGCGACCAGCAGCCCGCCCCGGGGCCCGAAGACGCCGAACCCGGGTCGCGGCGGGTGGTCGAGCACGACATCGCCGAGCCAGCCCAGAACCGTGGAGGGCGTACCGGGAAAGTCGATACCGGCGGCGGTGCGCACGGTACTGCGGGTGCCGTCGCACCCGACGAGATACGCCGCCCGCAGCTCGTACGGCCCGTCGGGCCCCTGCACCTGTACGGTCACCGACCCCGCGTCCTCGGTGAACCCGCCGACGCGGTGCCCGCGCACGATCGTGGCGCCGAGCGCGAGCGCGTGCTCCTCCAGCAGTTCCTCGGTACGGGCCTGGGGCAGCGCGAGGGTGTACGGGAACGGGGTGTCCAGCACGCTGAAGTCGAGCCGATCGTCGAGCGAGGCGAAATGCCCGCCCGGTATCCGCAGTCCCTCCGTGAGGAAGGGCTTGTGCACCTCGCGCGAGGCGAGGATCTCGATGGTCCGGGGATGGATGGTGAGCGCCTTGGAGCGCTGATCGACGTCGGTCCGCTCCTCGACGACGGTGACGGAGACCCCGCCCAGCCGCAGTTCGGCGGCCAGCCACAACCCCACCGGACCTCCGCCCGCGATGACAACCTGCTGTTCCACGCACCCTCCTAGGTCAGTGACCAATAATGTGTCCGTAGTAAACTAGGTCAATGACCAATAGGCAAGCGAGTGAGGGCCGCACCCCCCGGCTGGACCCCGCGACGGTGATCCGGGCCGCGCTGGAACTGCTGGACGAGAAGGGCCTGGACGCGCTGTCCACCCGGGCCGTCGCCGACCGGCTCGGCGTCCGCATGAACACCGTGCTGTGGCACGTGAAGACCAAGGCCCGGATGCTGGAGCTGATGGCGGACGCCGTCGTCGGCGAGGCCCCACTCGACGGACTTCCGGCCGACCGGGACGAACGCGTCCGCGAACTCGCCCGCCGCTACCGCCGCGCCCTGCTCGCCCACCGCGACGGCGCCGCCCTCGTGGTCGGTACGTACGCCGCCGAACCGCACACCCTGGCCTTCGCCGAGGCGCTGGTGACCGCGCTGCTGGACGGCGGTCTCGACGACCGGGACGCCGCCTGGACCACGTGGACGATCATCTATCTCGCCCTCGGCCTCACCCAGGAGGAACAGGCGGCGCCCTCCGCCCCCCTGAACGACGGTCTGGCGAACGCCGTTTCCAGGACGGCACACCCCGCCCTCCACCGCGTCCTCCACCACCTCGACGCGCGATCCTTCGACGAGCGCTTCGAGTTCGGACTGTCCGCGATCATCGTGCGAGCGGGAGACTCGACCCCATGAACACATCGGATCCCCACGCCGGTCACGAGACCGACCCCGAGGCTGCTCCCAAGGCCGACCTGCGCTTCTATCTGCAGTCCGCCCGCGATGCCCTGCTGTGGAAGCTCGAAGGGCTCTCGGAGTACGACGTTCGCCGCCCGTCGACGCCGACCGGCACCAACCTCCTGGGCCTCGTCAAACACGCGGCCGGGGTGGAACTGGGCTACCTCGGCGACACCTTCGGACGGCCGTCCGGCGAGTCGCAGCCCTGGCTCGAGGACGGCGCCGAGACCAACGCGGACATGTGGGTCACCGCCGACGAGTCACGCGAGCACATCGTGGGCCTCTACCGCCGGGCCTGGGCGCACGCGGACGCGACGATCGACGCGCTCGCCCTGGACACGGTCGGCCGGGTGCCGTGGTGGCCGAGCGAGCGGAACGAGGTGACCCTGCACCACGCCGTCGTGCGCGTGATCGCCGACACGCACCGGCACGCCGGCCACGCCGACATCGTCCGCGAACTCATGGACGGCTCGGTCGGGATGAACCAGACCAACGGCAGTGTGGCGCCGGGTGATGCGGCGTGGTGGGAGGAGTACCGGGGCCGCCTGGAGCGGGCGGCCAAGGAAGCCGAGAAGGGCGCGTGACGACCACGCTGCGTCACGGAGCGTCCGGTCCGGGTCCGCTCTCAGACACGTTCTCCTCCCGCATGCCCCACGGCGACCCGTACTCCGTGAGCAGGTCGAGGAACGGCCGGGGAGGCATCGCCTCGGGGCCGAGCACTCCGCTGCCGTGCCAGGCGCCGGACGCGATGAGTTCGAGGGCCGCCACGGGGTTGATCGCGGTCTGCCAGACCACCGCCTGGGAGCCGTACTCACGCATCGACCACTGGTTGTCGACCACGTGGTAGAGATAGACCTCCCGTGACCGGCCGTCCTTGGTGCCCCTGACCCACGTACCGGCGCACGTCTTGCCGTGCATGTGGTCGCCGAGGCCGGCCGGATCGGGGAGGCAGGCGGCGACGACGTCCCGCGGGGAGACCGCGACCCTGCCCCCGCCGCCGTCCACGGCGACCGGGTCGGTGCGGTCCAGGCCCAGCTTGTGCAGGGTCTGCAGGACGCCGATGAACTCGTCGCCGAGACCGTACTTGAAGGTGACCCGACCGGCCTTCAACCACCGGGGGATCAGCAGGACCTCCTCGTGCTCGACGTTGACGCACTCCACAGGACCAATGCCCGCCGGGAAGTCGAAGACCTCCGGCTCGCTGAAGGGCGGGGTGGTGAACCAGCCCCGGTCCGCCTCGAAGACGACCGGCGGGTTGAGGCATTCCTCGATCGTCGTCCAGATGCTGAAGGACGGGGCGAAGTCGTAGCCGTCCACCACCAGGTTCGCGCCGTCGCGGATGCCGATCTCCTCGATCTCGTCGAAGAGGACGTCGGCGGCGTACCGCGCGAACACGTCCGACAGGCCCGGCTCCACCCCCATGCCGACCAGCGCGAGCCGGTCCGCCGCCTCCCACTCGGCGGACCGCTCGAACTGCGCGTCACCCAGCTTGACGCCGCACTCCTCGTAGGGGCGCGTCGGATGCGGCCGGGACAGGGACATCGCCATGTCCAGGTAGTGGGAGCCATGGGCGAGCGCCGCGTCGAAGAGCGGCAGCACGAAACGCGGATCGGTGGCGTTGAGCAGGACGTCGCAGCGGTGCTCGGCGAGGGCGGCCCGTACGCCGTCGGCGTCCGAGGCGTCGAGCCGTACCGCCGAGAAGCGGTGCCCGTCCTCGCCGAGTGCCGCGACGGCCGACTCCGCCCGCGCGAGGTCGTAGTCGGCGACAACCATGTGCTCGAAGAAGGGGCGACGGGCCGCGATCCTGGTGATCGCGGTGCCGACGCCCCCTGCTCCGACCAAGAGGACTCGCATGGTGCAGCTCTCCTTCGTCCCGCCCGCCCGTTTCGGTGGGCCAGGACGATAGCAGTGGCACCGTGCGGTCCGGTCCCTACCGCGAGCCCTGTTTCCCCGTGCCGGGCGGCGACGGGTCGGTGCGGGCGTTGAGCTCGATGGCCAGGGGCGCGGCCGTGAACATCGAGGAGTACGTGCCGACGACGATGCCGATGAGCAGGGCGAGCGCGAAGTCGGTCAGGGAGTCGCCGCCCAGCAGGGTGAGGGCGGCGAGGATGAACACGGCTCCCATACCCGTGTTGACGGTCCGGGGGAGGGTCTGCAGGATCGCCGTGTTGGCGAGCACGGGAAAGGGGACCTTCTTTCGTTTGCCATGAGAGCCGTCGGGACCGGCGGGGCTGTCGGTCCGGTTGGCGGCCGACAGTTCCCTGATCCGGTCGAAGACGACCACGGAGTCGTTGACCGAGTAACCGATCACCGTCAGCAGCGCGGCGAGGAAGACTCCGTCGACCGGCTTGCCCAGCCAGGCGAAGACACCGATGAGGATCAGGGTGTCGTGGACCATCGCCGCGACCGCGGACGCCCCGAAGGCCCACCGGAAGCGGACCGCGAGATACAGCAGTTGCGCGGCCAGGGCCGACGCGAGGGCGATGAGAGCCCCACGGCGCAGTTCGTCCCCGAGGCTGGGGCCGATCAGCTCGTCACGGACCTTCTCGGCACCGCCCGCGAGCTCGCCGACCGCCTTGTCGACCTTCGCCGCCTCGGCGTTGGTCAGCTGATCGGTGCGTACGGTGAGATCGCCGTCGCCGGAGGTCTGCACGACGGCACCGGGCTGACCCGCGTCGGCCAGGGCCTCACGGGCGCGGTCGGCGTCGACCGGGGCGGAGGCGGTGTACTCCATGAGCCGTCCGCCGGTGAACTCGACGCCGAAGTTCAGCCCCCTGACCGCGATGCCCGAGGTGGCCAGGACGAGGGCGACCGTGGACGCCGCCAGCCAGGTGCGCCCGTGCCGCATCAGGTCCGGATTGCGCCGGGTGAGCCAGTCGCGGACCTTCCCGGTGTCCGCGATGCCGGTGAGCTGCGGACGGCGTCGTACGGATCGCCTGGCGACCGCCCAGTCGGCGAGGACGCGGGTGATGACCAGGGCACTGAGCATGGAGGCGAGTACGCCGATGCCCAGGGTGACGCCGAAGCCCCGCACCGGACCGGAAGCGAGGAGGAAGAGCAGTCCGGCGGCGATGAGGGTCGTGATGTTGGAGTCGGCGATGGCACTGAAGGCATTGCGGAATCCCGCGGTCAGGGCCGGGCGCAGGCCCTTGCGGCGGGCCGCGTACTCCTCACGGGCCCGTTCGAAGACGAGCACGTTGGCGTCGACGGCCATGCCGATGGCCAGGACGAATCCCGCGAGCCCCGGGAGGGTGAGCGTGGCACCGAGTGCGACCAGGGCCGCGTACGAGATGACCCCGTAACAGGCCAGGGCCACGGCGGCGAGGGCACCGAGGAGCCGGTAGACGGCGATGATGAACAGCGAGGTCAGCGCGGTGCCGATGACGGCGGCCCAGGCGCTGGCCTCGATGGCCGTGGCGCCCAGGGTGGGGCCGACGGTGCGCTGTTCGACGGTCTCGACCGGTACCGGCAGGGCTCCGCCGTTGATGAGCAGGCCCAGTTCGCGGGCTTCCTCCCGGCTGAACGAACCGGTGATCTGGGTGGACCCGCCGGCGATGCCCGTACGACAGGCCACGGACGAGTTGACCTGAGGGGAGGAGATGACCTTGTCGTCCAGGACGATGGCCACGCGGCGGGCCGGGTCGCCGGCCGGGTGACACGCGGCCCTGCCGGTCAGCTCGGCCCAGGCGTCGCCCTCTCCCTTGAACTCGATGCCGACGAACCAGCCGGTCCCGGTCTGCGGGTCGATACGCGCCTCGGCGCTGTCGACGTCCGCGCCGGTGAGTGCCGACGGGCCGAGCCGTACGGGGTGACCGGACTCGTCGGAGTCGACCGCGGCGGGGCCGGGGCCCGTGCTGGGATCCGTGCCGGGAGCCGTGTCGGTTTTCGCGCCGGGTTCCGGGCCGGTTCCTGTGTCCGGATCCGCGCCGAGGACGGGGTGGAAGGTCAGTTGGGCGGTGCGGCCGAGGACGTCGGCGGCTTCGCGCGGGTCCTGGACACCGGGCAGCTCGACGATGATCCGGTTGTCCCCGGAACGGGCGATGGTGGGCTCGGAGACGCCGAGCGCGTCGATGCGGTGGCGCAGTACCTCCAAGGTGCGGTCGGTGGCCTCGGAGTCGGCCTCGGCAGTGGGGGAGTCGCGGGTCTCCAGGACGATTTGGGTTCCGCCGCGCAGGTCGAGCCCGAGGCGGACCGGGACGGTCACGGTGATGTAGAGCGACAGGGCCAGAACGGCCAGGGCGAAGAACGCCCGCACGCGGATGGCGCGCGTCAAGGGTGCCTCCAACAGGCATACCGCACCCGGGAAACGGGCGCGGTGGAGATCGACTATCGACTGGGTGACGTCAGATGCCGGTCGGAGGCGGCGGGCCACGCCCGCTGTGCTGCGCGGAGTGCTGCGAAGGTGTGAAGGCGCCGAGTGCGGTCGGCAGCGGCAGCCCCGGTTTCGGCAGGGGGGTCACGAGGCCGGGCGGGATCCAGACCCCGCCGGGAGGCGGCGCGTGCCACTCACCCGCGGTGACCCGGCCCGCGCGCGGCGGCTGACCGCAGGCGGTGGTGCAGGTGTCGTCGACGCCGGCGCGGGTGTCGGGCCGGGCTTTCGCCGGTGGGGGTGCGGGGGTGAGTGCCTGGCTGTGGTGTGCGGTGACCGCGACCGGGGTCAGTGCGTCGGAGGAGGCCGCGGCGGGGTTGCCCTGCAGGCCGAGTACGCCGAGGAGGGTGAACAGCGCCGCCAGCAGGACGCCGGTGACAGGAGCCCGCCGGCTGCCGGGAGCCCGTCGGACGCCGGTGGACGAGGCCGCGCGGTCTCGATCTGCCATGACCTGCCCCTCCTCACCCGACTCCGAACCCGACCCCGAACCCGACCTTGACTCCGACCGAACGCGGCCCGGCCGACAGAGAGCTGCCTTCAAGGACAACGCACGGGGAACGCACAAGGTTCGCGTTCGCGCGGACCGGCACGGATCACATCTGATGGTCGGTGTCGTCGTCCGGCACCCACCGGAGCACATCACCGGGCTGGCAGTCGAGCGTGCGGCAGATCGCGTCGAGGGTCGTGAACCGCACCGCCTTCGCGCGGCCGTTCTTGAGCACGGCGATATTGGCGGGTGTGATCCCGACGGCGGCGGCGAACTCGCCGACCGACAGGTTGTGCCTGGCCAGCTGGACGTCGAGGTCGACGATGATCGCCATCAGACGACCGCTGCGATCTCGGTCTCCAGGTCCGTCGCCTTGCGCAGGAGTCCTCGCATGATGACGGTGAGCATCGCGAAAGCCGCTCCCACGGCGACAGCCATGACCGCGGCCCCCAGGACTCCGAGGAGCTCCATGCCGTCGTCCGGAGAGGGGATGTCGGCCAGGAGGATGTGCACGGCGGCACCGCCGGCCAACAGCGTCGCCACGACCGAGGACCCGATGACGATGTCGACCCAGCGGAAGGCCAGCGCCGTGAAGATCGCGTCACGCTGAACCATGTCGAGCAGCATCCACACCGCGAAGAGGGCGACCTGGACACAGGCGACGCCGATGATCGCCATCGTCACATAGGGCGTGGCGAACGGGGCGTAGGGCGGGAAACGCTCGACCTCGTCGGCCGCCGTCGTCGGAATGACCACGATCTGGCCGAAGAGCCCGACGGCGACCGTGGTGAGTATGCCGACCCGGAGTACGGCAATGAAGAGTTGATGCATCCATCGATTATCGATGGGTATCGATCGAAAATCAATCGATCTCGCGGATTTCATGGACGGCCTGAGGCGCGAGGACCTCAGGGGGACCCCGGCTGACGCAGAGGGGCCCTTGTGGCAGGCGGGGAGAACGATCACGATGCAGAGGCGGCCGGCCTCGATGGGCAGGGCCGGCCCCCAGCACAGCCGGTTGGCCCGGCATGGCACCGACAGGAGCATTCGTGACGTACGACATCACCGCCCTCCGCGCCCAGTTCCCGGCGCTGAGCGCAGGGATCGCCCACTTCGACGGCCCCGGCGGCACCCAGTCCCCGAAGCCCGTCATCCGGGCGATCGCCGACGCGATGGGGCAGCCGCTGTCGATCCGGGGCCGGATGACGCCGGGGGAGCGCAACGCCGAAGCCATCGTCACCAGGACCCGACAGGCCCTGGCCGACCTGCTGGGAGCGCGGCCGACGGGGATCGTCTTCGGCCGCAGCGCCACCCAGCTCACCTACGAGTTCTCCCGCACCCTCTCCAAGGCGTGGTCGCCCGGCGACGAGGTGGTCGTCACCCGGCTCGACCACGACGCCAACATCCGCCCCTGGGTCCAGGCCGCCGAACAGGCCGGTGCCACCGTGCGCTGGGCCGACTTCGATCCCGCCACCGGGGAACTGACCGCCGACGACATCCGCGCCGTACTGTCCCCGCGGACCCGGCTGGTGGCCGTCACCGCCGCCTCCAACCTGATCGGCACCCGCCCGCCGATCGCCGAGATCAGCGGCCTGGCCCACGAAGCCGGAGCGCTCACCTACGTCGACGGCGTCCACCACGCCGCCCACACGCTGGTCGACGTGGAGGAGTTGGGCGCGGACTTCTTCGTCTGTTCCCCGTACAAGTTCTTCGGCCCCCACCACGGAGTGCTCGCGGCCCGGCCCGAGCTGCTGGAGACCCTGCGGCCGGACAAGCTCCTGCCCTCCACCGACGTGGTCCCCGAACGCTTCGAGCTGGGCACCCTGCCCTACGAGTTCCTCGCGGGCACGGAGGCGGCCATCGCCTTCCTCGCCGGCCTGGACACGGACGCCACCGGGACGCGGCGGCAGCGCCTCGCCGCGGCCTTCACGGCACTCGAAGCACATGAGCAGAGCCTGCGCACCCAGCTCGACAAGGGGCTGGCCGCGCTCCCGGGAGTCCAGGTCCACTCCAGGGCGGCCGACCGCACCCCCACCGTGCTGCTCACCTTCGAGGGCCGGTCGACGGCGGAGGCGTACAGCTTCCTCGCGGAGCGCGATGTCCACGCTCCGGCGGGGTCCTTCTACGCGATCGAGGCCTCCCGCCGCCTCGGCCTCGGCGACACCGGCGGTCTCCGTGTCGGGCTCGCTCCCTACAACAGCGCGGAGGACATCAAGCGGTTCCTGACGGGCCTGGCCGAGTTCCTGACACGCTGACGGGACCGTCCGGCCGCCCCTCTCACGAGGCGCCCCACGCCGCGGCGCACAGCGCCCGGTCCACCTCCTCGGTGTAGTGGGCCGCCGCGAGCCAGGCACGGGCGAACCGGTTGAGGTCGGCGGGGACGAGACGGCCGAAGACATCACGGGACCGGTCCGCCGCAGACGCGTGGAGTTCGTCGAGGAGGTCCCCGGCGCAGGCGAAGCCGTAACGGCTCAGACGACTGCTGTCGGCAGCGCTGTCACCGGGGAAGGCGAGCACGCGACGGCCCGCCGAGGCCGCCTGGTGGACACGGCGTCGCAGCAGATGCAGCGGCGCCTCGTCCGGGAGGACGGGCGAGGAACCGGCCGGCACCGTGGAGGCCGTCGCGGGAGCGGGCAGGTCCGCGTGCTGAAGGCGGTCCAGGCCCAGATCGACATGGGCCTCGGCATCACTGGGGTGGGTCGCGGCGACCAGGAGTGCCCGGGGTACGGGAGAGGGGTCGAGGCGGGCGACGACGCGCAAGCGGGTGGCCGGGGCGGTCGCGAGGAGACGGAGGTTGTCCCGGTAGGGCAGCGCGGGGTGGTCGTGCGCGGCGGCCAGACGGAGTGTCAGGCCGCCGCAGTCGGCGAGCAGGCAGTCGCCCGCGGCCTCCCGGACCGTCCCGGTGAGGGTCACATCGAGGAACAGCAGCCCGTCCCCACCGGTCAGGGCGCGCGACACCTGTTCGGCGACCGGTACCTGCCACAGGCGGTCGAGAGGAGCCTCGCTCCAGGCGGCGCCCGCCGCCCGCACGGCCCGCACGCCCGCACCCGCGCCCAGTCGGCCCGTCGGGGAGACGGTCGCGCCGGACACGGCGAGCCCGGCCCGGGACAGCTCCCGGTGGGAGAGAGCCGTGTCCCCGACACGCACAGCCCGGTCGGCCGCACCCACGGCCCGGCCGGAACCGCCCGGGGCGACATCGGAGACCGTGTAGAGCCTGCCGTCGGCGCCGGCCGTCCAGGTGACCGCGCCCGCGTAACCGGTCGCTGTCAGGACGGGCTCGGAGAACAGTCCGTACAACCGCATGGAGCCGTCCGGAGCGTAGGGCTGCCGTGCGGTGCCGCGCAGGTCGGCGAGTTCGGCACCGGTGGCGTCCGGAAGGCGATGGGCTGTCATGAGGACGTCACGCAGAGCCGTGGTGAGTTCGGCGAGGCGGTACGCCGGATCGGCGCTCCGGGCGGCCCGGAGCTGGGTGACCACGGAGACCGCCGAGGCGGCGACCCGGGGCAGCCCACCGACCCGCGCGGTGTGCGCGGCGCGCAGCAAGTCCGCCTGCAGCACGGCCCCGGACCCGTCCGTACCGGCTTCGAGCACGGCGGCCGTGGCGTCGTACACCGCCAGCGCGGCCGTGCGCTGCTCGCCGGTGACGGTCTCGGACTCCGCCTCCGGTACGGGGGCGGCGCCGGATGTCGACCCGGCAGCGGTGTCCGAGCCGGACCCGGAGGCTGATTCCGGCTTTGGATCCGACGCCGCTGCCGCCTCCTTCTCCGCTTCCGGTTCGGCCTCGGCGATCGGGGCGGCCGAGGCGGCGGCCGCGCGGTGCAGACAGTCCGGTGCCAGCAGGCAGCCGCAACGGATCGCGTCCGCGCTGGTCACACTGCCGCCGGGGGCGTGCAGTTCGAGGGTGGTGTCGTCGTCGACGGCGATGCGTACGGTGTCGCCGTCGCGGACGCACGGGCGGTCCGCGAGCTTGGTGATGCCGGCGTCCAGCCGCTTGCGGAGGCGGGGGGTGAGCCCCTGTACGAGAGCGGCGGTCACGGACGGGGCGACCGGAGGCAGGTCGAGGCTCATGAGACTTTCTCCCCTACCCAGCGGGCGAGTTCGAGCGGGCTGAGGGCGGCGACGGGCATGCCCGCCGCGACGAGCTGTCCGGCGACGCCGGTCGAGTACCGGGGGCGGCCGGCGTCGTCGAGACTCGCGCAGCCCAGGACATGGCAGCCCGCCCCGACGAGGTTGCGGACCTCGGCGAGCAGACCCCCGATGGGATACCCCTCCTCGAAGTCGCTGACCACCACGACGAGGGTGCGGGACGGCACGGTGACGAGCTCGCGGGCATGGCGCAGTCCCGCGGCGATGTGCGTGCCGCCGCCCACACTGACCTCAAGCAGCAGTGACAGCGGATCGTCGACATGGCCGGTGAGGTCGATGACCTCCGTGGAGAAGGCCAGGAAGTGCGTGGACAGCGTCGGTACGCCCGCCAGGACCGACGCCGTGAGCGCCGCCCAGACCGTCGATGCCTCCATGGACCCGGAGACGTCGGTGACCAGGATCAGCCGCCAGTCCGCGGCGCGTTTGGCGCGCGAGCGGAAGACGGGGTGCTCAGGAATGACCTGGACGGTCCCGTCCGGGCCGCGGCGTGCCGTCGCCAGGTTGGCGCGCAGTGTGCGGGCCAGGTCGAGTCCGCCGCCCGGCCGTCGGCTGGGGCGCGGCAGGGTCGTGCCGTGCAGCGCGGGGCGCAGACGTGTGGCCAGTTCCCGGGTCAGCGCCTCCACCAGACGGCGTACCAGGGGGCGCAGTGCGGCCAGTCGGGCCTCGGGCAGTCCTCCCGCGTGCCGCAGCACGGTACGCAGCAGGTCGACCGAGGGCCGCACGCTCGCCGGATCGAGTTCGGCGAGGACGTCCTTGCGGCCCGACGCGGCGGCAGCCGCCAGCACCTCCTCCCGGATACCCGGGCCGAACAGCGCGGCAAGCTCCTCGGACCACTCGCGCACACCCGGGTACGAGGCCTCACGGCCGCCGCGCGAGCCCGGTCCGTTCAGCCCGCCCCTGCTGCCCTCGCCGCGCCCGCTGCCGTACAGCTCGTCCAGCGCGGTCGCCAACGCCGAAGCGGAGGAAGGCAGTTGATCCGTACGGCGGCCGAGCACGAGCCGCCAGCGATCGGCGGCCCCGAGGACGTGCTCCTCGGGAACTCTCTCACCGGCGTTGTGCGGTGCGAGAGATTCCGCCGACGGTACGAGCTTGTCCACGGGCGGAGGCGGCAGCAGCCCGAACGTGCGCAGGGCGGCGCGGGCCGTGAGGTCCGCGCGGGTCCAGGTGGCGAGCGCGACGGGGTCGACGCCACCGGTGTCGCTCAGCCGCGTGATGGCGAGACGCTCCTCGACGATGTCGAGCAGCCGGTCGCGGGCCGCGGGACTGAGCGCGTCGAAGCCTCCCCGCAGCGCGGGCAGCCGATCGAGCAGATCCCGGTCGGGCATCTCGGCCACACGGTCGAGCAGCGGCTCCAGGGCGGGAGCCGCCGCCTCCAGCAGCGGACCGGCTGCGGTCAGTACGCCGACGAGGCGATCGGTGAGGGCGGCGCGGGCCTCGGGGGTGGCGGCCCCGTCCACCCAGGAGGCGATCCGATCCCCGAGAGCGCGCGCATCCTCGTGTCCGAGGAGCACCCGTACGGCTCCGGCGGCGCCGCGCATCAGCGGGGAGCCGTCGGCGGCCAGCCTGGCGAGCGCGTCGGTGAGCCGTATGCCTCCCAACAGGTCGGCGCGATGGGCGAGTTCGACCAGCGCGTGCGCGTCCGCCGGTTCCTCGGAGCCGGTGAGGCCGTCGACCTGCCGCACCGCCGCGGCGGTCAGCAATTCGGCCACGGCGGCCACCGTGGCGGTACGGTCCTCGTCGGCATCGAGGCCCGCGACATGCCCCGTCCGCAGCCGGTCCAACAGGGCCAGGGCGCCGAGGAGTTCCGGCAGCGTGGCGGACCGGGGCAGCACATCACGCACCTCGGTGAGGCGTTCGTCGGTGAGGGCCGGCAGACCGCACTCCGCCGCCTGCCGAAGACCCAGCAGGGTCTGGGCGGCGGTGGGCCCGCCCTCGTCCTGCTCGGCCCGCCGCCGTTCCCGCAGCAGACCTTCGGCGGCCTGCGCCGCGGTGACTCCCCGGACACCGGCCGCGGTCAGCATGGCCGCGGTGGCGGGTGTCCAGCGCACCTCCCAGCGCGAGGTCAGCGCCTCAGTGCCGCCGGCGCCCACGGATTCCCTGGACTCCCCATAGGGCACACCGCACACGGTCAGGCGGTGCAGCAGCAGTTCGCGGCGCCGGTCCAGGTCGGAGCGCAGCGGGTCCAGCCGCAGTTCCCGCGTGGCGTCGGCGCCATGGCTGTCGGGCCCGGGCAGCCGCAATGCCGCCAACTCGTCCTCCACGGCCGGAGCGAGTCCGCTGCGGGGTGCTCCGGGTGCCGGACGGCCAGCGCGCTTCCCGACGAGCACCCGCTCCATCGCCCGCGCCACGGCCCGGCCGCGCCCGTACGGCTCACCCTGTGTGAGAACCGTCTGCACCGCCTCCACCAGTTCTCCCCGGCCTGCCGCGGGCAGTCCGCGCAGCCGGGCGAGATCTCCGGCGAGCCGGCTGATCTCCCGGGCCTCGGCGGGGCCCGACGGGTGGCCCGTGGTGCGCAGTTCGGCACAGACCTGTACGGCGGCGCGTGTCAGGGACTCCTCCAGCACGACCGGATCGCCCGCCGCGCGCAGCACCAGGTGCTGCCACTCCGGGTCCCGGATCCCCGCCGGATAGCCGGACCGCTCGTCGAGCAGGGCGTAGGTGTAGGGGATGAGGGAGGTCGTCCAAGCCGCCGGAGCGGTGGTGGTGGCGGTGCCTTTGAGGGAGGGCGCCGGGCTTTCCGCGCCGGTGCTGCCCGCTGACTTCGAGGACTCGAGCGGGCCCGACGGCGCCGGCGCTGCCGGTGCCGTCAACGCCGGGGCGTGGAAGGCACCGACGACCACGGCGGCACGCTCGCCGTTCGCGGTGGCCGCGGCCAGCCGCGCACGCATCCACTCCTCACGTCGAAGGTCCAGCTCGGGCACGCCTCCCGAGGCCGCCGCCTCCTCCCGCAGCGCCCAGCCCGTCAGAAGCGCGGCGCGCCGCAGCGCTTCGGGAGGTGAGCCCGGGGCGGTGGCTTCGACGAGGCGGTCCCAGAGGTCATCACCGGTACGGCCGGTCAGCCGCGCGCGCAGGGCGGTGGCGAGGCCCGCCCCGGCCTGGGTTGCCGGTGCCGGAGCAGGTGACGGCGCGGGGTCGGGTGCGGGACCTTCGATCGGCAGCGGGGCCGGGGGCCGGTCCGTCCCCGCGCGGTCGGTGCTCCAGGCCCGGTCGGCGAGAGGCAGGTCGCAGGCGACGACCGGCACGTCGTGCCGCGCGGCCCAGCGCACGGCGGCCAGTTCGGGCGAGAAGTCGGCGAACGGGTAGAAGGCCGGGCCCCGGCCGCCGCCCCCCTCGCGGGGAGCGGCGGCGAGGGCGACCGGTGCCCGCGTCTCCTCATGGCTGAGCCAGGGCAGCCATTCCTGCATCTCGTCGGGGAGTTCGACGAGGAGCACATCCGGCGCCGCCGCGTCCAGCAGCGCGGGCACGGCCGCGGCCAGGGAGGGCGCGTGATGCCGTACGCCGATGAGATAGGGAGCCGCCGGGTCGGTGAGAGCCGCGACGGCTTCCTCGGGGGAGAGGGACACGGTGGTCAGTCCTCCAGGACGGTGCGCAGGTCCCACAGGGTGCGCCAGGTGGCGGAACCCTGCTCGGCGCGGCGCCTGACGGGGCCGTCCCAGTACCCGCGGAGCCGGGCCGCGTCCGCGGGGTCGTCCTTGCGGACCACGCCGAGCAGATGGCCCGGCAGCAGGCCGAGGACGTCGCGGTCGCCCGGGAAGTAGGCGGCGGCGAGGCCGAGGGCGCCCGCCACGGACACGGCTTCCGCGGTGCTCATCACCGTGGAGGGCCGCTCGACCTCCCAGCCCTCCGCGGACCGGCCCTCCCGCAGGTCCCGGAACGCCGTGATGAGCGCTTCCAGCACGGCGTCGTCGACCTTGAAGGGCGCCCCGGCCCGCTCGACCGAGGCCCGCGCCTGACTGCGGACGAGCGCGGTCTCGGCGTCGAGGTCCGCGATGGGGCCGATGGTCTCGAAGTTGAAGCGGCGCTTGAGCGCGGCCGACATCTCGGAGACGCCCTTGTCGCGCAGGTTGGCGGTCGCGATGAGGCTGAAGCCGGGCGCCGCGTGGGCCAGGGCGTCCTCGGTGCCCGCCAGTTCGGGCACGGCGATGCGCCGCTCGGAGAGCAACGACACCAGGGCGTCCTGCACCTCGGGCAGACAGCGGGTGACCTCCTCCACCCGGGCGACGGCTCCCCTGGTCATGGCGGTCAGGACGGGCGACGGCACGAGTGCCTGCCGGCTGGGCCCCTGGGCCAGCAACAGGGCGTAGTTCCAGCCGTACTTCAGCTGGTCCTCCGTCGTGCCCGCGGTGCCCTGGACGACCAGGCCGCTGGTGCCGCAGACCGCGGCGGACAGCAGCTCGGACAGCATGGACTTGGCGGTGCCGGGCTCGCCGACGAGGAGCAGCCCGCGCTCACCGGCGAGGGTGACGACGCACCGCTCGACCAGGGCACGTTCGCCGACGAACTTCCCCTCGACGACGAGACGCCGCGGCACACCCTCGGGCACCTGGGCGCCGTCGGGCAGCTGCAGGGCCCGGCCTTCGCTGCCCATGACGAACGTGACGACGGCACGGGGCGTGAGCCGCCATGCCGGTGGCCGCGGCCCGTCGTCGTACCCGGCCAGGAAGGCCAGCTCGGTGGCGTGCCGGTCCTCGGGCGGGGTGATCTGGCGGCCCGGGGCGGAGGCCAGGGTGGTGGTCATCGGTGGTCCGTCCGGTCGGGTCGGTGGGTCATCGGGAGAAGGGGTGTCGCCTGGTGAGCGGTCATCGGCGGCGGCCCTTCCGGGTGGCACGGGTGGTGAGCTGCTCGTAGGCGGGCGCGTCGCCGTCCTGCACACGTCGCCAGGCGCGGGCGAACAGCTCGGGCACCGGCAGGAGCGGCACGGCACGCGTGTTCTCGCGTATCGGGTAGAGGCTCTCCTTCCAGGTCTCCACCGGCAGGGCGGGGGACTTGAGGTCGCGCCAGCCGCACGGCAGGAAGAGGGTGCGCCCTGCGCGCGGTCGCTTCGCCTCGACCACCAGGTCGGTGGCGGCCAGTTCGGCGCGGGCCTTCTTCATCCGGGTGGGCTTCCAGCCGGTCCAGCGGGCGCAGTTGCGGTCCGTCGGATCGGGCAGGGCCAGCAGCTGGAGGTAGAGCGTCGCCGCGTCCTCGCCCAGACCGTGTGCCGCGGCGATCTCGGCGACCAGTTCGGGAGCGACGACGGTCGGGTCCTGGGCGTACCCGGCGGGGCCCTCGGGGTCCGTGCCGGCCTCCAGCGCGTGGGCCAGTTCGTCGTCGAGGATCGCCCGCAGGGACTGGACACCGGCGTCGCGCTGCGGACCCACCAGGCCCGCGAGGAGCCCGATGACCGCGTCGTCCGGACCGGTCAGGGCGGTGGGGCGCAGCAGGACCGTCTCCCGCTCGGCGTACCAGGGCCGCAGCGCGAGGGCGTCGCCGACGGGTGTCAGGCCGTGCGCGCCGGCGCCCCCGGTGGCGGGGAGTCCGTACGCCTTGCGCAGTTCGACCGCCGTCGAGCCGCCCTTCTCCGTCCACATGACATCGAGTGCGAGCAGCAGTTCGGGGTCGGTGAGGCGGTGCCGCAGGGCGGCGAGGCCCACGGGCAGGGACGCACGCAGCGGGTGCCCGTACGGCAGTGCGTAGGCGAGTGAGGCCAGCGCGGCCACCGCGCGGGTCAGGTCGTGCGCCCCGGGCAGTGCGGCGGGGTCCGCCGCGACGAGGTCGCCGTCCTTGTCCGGGCGCTGCACCGTGGTGCGGCTGATCCAGGGGGTGAGCCCCGGGTTGAGCACGGCCTCGGCGAAACCGGCGGGCAGCCCGGCGAGATCGACCGCGAGGTCCTCGGGCAGCCGGACGACGGAACCGAGCCGCTCGGCCCACACCCGGCCCGCCGCCGCGGTGTCGGGACCGGTGGTCCACAGGTCCGCGGGGTCCTCGGGCAGCAGGGCGCCCAGCAGCGCGGACCGGTCCTCCCGGCCGAGCGACGACAGGCGGCCGTTGCCCAGGTCCAGCTGCCGGGGCTTGAGTCCCATCGTCGCGAGGGCGTCGGCTCCGGGATTCTGCGGACGTCCGGCGAGCAGCACGGTGGCCTGTACGGGGCCCAGACCGCCGCGGGTCGCGTCGGCGAACGCGGCGGGCGCCTCGGGCAGCCACGGGGCGGCGCCCTTGTCCCGGATCAGCCGGGTGAGGGCGGCGAGCCCGTTCTCGGGGAACGCCGCCACCACCGGGGTCTCCCTCTGCAGGGTGAAGTGGGCGACGGCGCCGAACGCGCCGGAGGGATCGTGGTCGAGGGCGAGCCAATTGACCCGGGCGTGCTGGGTGTCGACGTTGTCGCAGCCCAGGACGACCACGGTCCGGCCCTTCCGGCGCAGCACCTGACCGACGCGCTGCTGCTTGGTGTGCGGTTCGCTCAGCACGATCTCGCGCAACCCGCCTCCGGGTGTGGCGAGCGGCCCTTCGGTGATCGCTTCGAAGAGCAGGAGCAGTGCTTCCCGCTCGGCCTCGGTCGCCACGGGCGTGGCGGCACGGTAGGCCAGGGGCCGGAGCGAGCCGAGCAGGGACGTCCACGCGCTGCCCATGCCGGGGATCGTGTGTTCCTCGCTGCGCCACTTGTCACCGACAGCGCCCGTCCGGGCCAGGTCGGGCAGCGGTTTGCCCTCCGCGGGCTTTCCGGACAGGACGTGGTTCACGGAACGGATCTGGCGCAGGGCGGTCCACTGGGACTCGCCGCCCCAGCCTCCCCACATGTCGGCGAGGCCGTCGACGGCCGTGCGCACCGACCGGTCGTCGCCGTGCACGGGGCTGTAGTCGGGGAACATGCCCTCGGTCCGCCTGCGGTCGGCCTGCGGCCGCTCGACCGGCGGCTCCACGAACGTGCCGACCGACCCTTCGACGCGGAGCGCCGCACGGACCAGGGCGGACACACCGGTGAGCATCCGCTCGTCGGCGAGGCGGGGCAGGGCCTTGGCCACGGCACCCCGCACGAAGTCGTCCGCGGACGCGACGACGGGCTTGCCGTCGGCGGTGGTCCTGGTCGCGTCACCGGCGCCGAGGACGGCGTCACCGGCCTTGCGGATCTGGGCCTGCCGCTTCGCCAGGGCCCGGTCCGCGGCGGCCAGCACCTCGGCCGCCGCTTTGTCGGTGAGCGCCCGCAGCACGGCGGACGCCCGCTCGTCACGGGGGCGCAGCGCGTGCCAGAAGGCGACCGGCGGTACGAGCCGCGTACCGGCCGCGAACTCCCCGCCGCCCTGACCGGGTGTCACCCGGCCGAGTTCGCCGGAGTCCGAGGTGTCCTCGGCGGCGAACAGCGCGACCTGCTGGTGGAACTGCGCCGCGACCGGCTCGGCGCCGCCGGGCAGCCGCAGCGCGCCGAGGGGGAAGCCCGTCGACCGGCTGTCGGCCGAGGCCCGGGTGACGGTCCGGCCGTCCGGCGTACCGGTCGTCGTCCGGGCCTCGGCCCCGGTGCCCTCAGAGCGCACCCAGCGGCCCAGAACCGTACCGTCGGTGCCGAACGGGCTCTGTTCGAGGCCGGGTTGCAGCGGCAGGACCTGGCAGTGCTGCTGCAGAAGCGTGGCGTCCTCACGGATGCCCGACTGGAGGAAGGCGGGCAGGGAGGCACGTCCGTGCGTCCCGGTGGCCGGGTCGTACTCCAGCCAGACCTGCTGCAGTCCCTGCCGGCCCTGACGCCAGCACGTGGTGCCGTCACCGATGACGGGACGGTCGGCGGGCAGGACGGTGTCGCCGGCGTGCAGGGTGCGTCCGCCGGTGGCACGGCCGCCACCGGTCAGCGGGATCGAGGGATCGGTGGCCTCGCTGCCGTACCAGTACGGCAGTTGCTCGCCGCCGAGGGTGAACACGTCGGACGGCCGGGCCGACCAGTAGCCGAACTGCTTGTTGTCCTGCCGCCACATCACGAGCAGTTCACCGTCGGTGTAGCGGAACCGCGGATACGTCCAGCGGTCCAGTTCGACGGGCAGCCGCAGCGCGTGGTCGAGGAGCACCTCGTCCGGGCCGACGACGACTACCTTGTGGCCGCGGGAGAGGATCAGGGCGGGCCAGGCCTCCGTGAGGCGCAGCTGGTCGTCCTGGTTGCGGCCGGTCTCGCTGTCCATGAGCCGCAGCGCCTCGTCGAGCGCGGGCCAGCCCAGCTCGTCGGGGACGCCGGCCCGCAGGGTGCGGCCGAGCAGCGGCGCGATCTCGTGCTTCGCGACGCGTGCGACCGCTCGCGGGCTCACCCGGGCGGCGACCGGACGGAAGGGGCGCAGCCGCTGGAGGGCCGCGCGGGCGCCGGGCAGGCCCGTAGACGCGCCGAACGTCTCGGCCGCGTCGTCCAGCCATTCGCGCAGCACGTCGTTCAGTACGGGGTGGTCGGCCAGGCTCTCCAGCAGCTTCGTGGAGACCGACCGGTCGTTGCCCAGCGTCCCGATGGCCCGGAGCAGCAGCGGCCGGCAGCGCGTATCCGCTGCGGTGGCGGCCAGGTCGCGTCCATCGGGCCGGCTCTCGCGGAGCCAGCGGTCGAGGGCCAGATGCACGTCCTTGTCCGCGGCGGGCATCGCGAGCGGGATGCCCTGCGCCACGCACAGGTCCAGCAGGTCGAGGTCGGCACCGGCGTACCAGCGGCCCGTGAAGAGGTCCACGGCCCGGCCGTCGGCGCGCAGCCGCGGCGCCATCCGCTCGACGAGCTGAAGGGTGAGCGGGGAGCGCCCGCTGACCGTGGCGCCGTGCTTGCGGTGGGTGGCCCAGCGGCTGAGCCAGTCCGCCGCGTCGACGCCGTCCGCCGTGACGTCGCGCTCGGCCGTGTCACCGGCGTCACCCGCGCCGTCCTCGCCGGTGAGGAGGCGGTCGGCGCCGCTCTCCGTGAGCAGCGTCAGCCAGAACTCGTCGTTCTTGACGTCGTGTCCCAGGCCGGTCGGCATGATCTCCAGCAGCCGGGCCCGTACGGCCGGTTGCCGCTCGGTGAGGACGGCCAGGGTGGCTCGGTACGCCGTCCAGAAGGAGGCGGGCGCCCGCACCGCGGCGGGTGAGGCGACCAGATCGGCCACGAAGGCGCATTCCTCGGTGACCCGGTCGAGCCCCGCGGCCTTGATGAGACCACGGGCGTCCTGCGGCAGCGACGCGTACGGCGGCATGCCGGCCGCGCAGCGCTCCACGCACAGCTGCCGGAACTGCGCCCATGCCGTGGCAGGGTCGAGCCGGTGGGCGAGATCCTTCACATGTTCCTTGAGCGCCTTGACCGTCAGCGCCCCGGCGAAGGCGAACTCCAGGAACACGGCACGCTGCCGCTCCTCGTCGACGGTGAGCGCGTGCACCCGCTCGGCCTCGCGGGCCTTGCCGAAGAAGGTGGCCCCGTACGTCGTGTTCTCGTGCTGGAGGAAGACCCGCGCGGCCTGCTCGTAGAAGGTCGGCAGGAAGTGCGGCACGGCCCGGCCGAGCCGCACGCCGAGTGCCTCGAAGCCCTCCTTGGCCGTGCCGGGGCGGGACTTGGCCTGACGCGCGAGCCGTTCGACGTCCTTGACCAGGGCCAGCGCGTGGTGGCCGTTGGCAGGGTCGTTGACCAGTGCCCAGGCGGGGAAGCCGAGGGTCTCGCGGCGGACCTGGCCGACCTCGGGCGTCTCCGGCTCACGGGCCAGACCCAGGAACTCCAGAGCCAGGTCCTCGGCCTCGCCGAGCGTGCCCGGCACGAGGCGGACGGCCACCCGGCCGTCCAGTGCGGGATGGCTGTACGTCCGCACGGTGAGGGTGTCGGCGTCGTCGCCGGTGTGGGTGCCCGGGGGCAGCACGGCGCCGGCTTCGAGCAGTGCGGCCGTGTCGATGTGCGCGTACGTGGTCATGCCGCCTGCTCCTCGTCCTCGATGTCACGCCCGGCGAACAGGGTGGCCGCCATGCGCATGCCCTCCGACCAGGCGACGGGCCCCACCTGACCGAGCTTCAGCACCTTGCCCGCGCCGTCCGTCCACATCAGGGGGCCGGTCTCGGTCTGCTCGTAACTGTCGTAGTCGCCGATCCAGACGCGGGCCTCGATGCCGCGCGAGTCCTCCCGCACGGAGCAGACCGCGTTGCCGCCGCGTACGCGGTATCCGTGCTGGGTGACCCGGCCCTGCAGGAAGCGCAGTTGCTTGAACGCGCCGCCCGCGTACTCCTCGACGGAGGTGGCTTCGGCGTCGACGGCCGAGGGACGGTGCCACACCTCACGGAAGAGCTGCTGGGCGCGCTGCTCGACACCGATCTCGACCGCGAACTCCCGCAGATCCTCCAGCTCGTCGAGAAGGACGGGATGGGGGAGGCGGACGAGTTCCGGGGTGATGCGCACGCTGTCCCCGTCGAGGTCGACCAGACCGAGACCGCGATCGAGGTCGACGTCCCGCAGGAATCCGGCCACTTCGTTGTTGTCCGGACCGGTGACCACGAGATCACGGAGCGCGCTCTGCCAGGCCGGATCCGGCCACACCCGCGCGATGACCGCGAAGGGCACCGGCAGCGAGCGCACCATCCAGTTCTCGACGTCGGTGAGGCACTGGCGCTCGTGCCGCTCCAGCCACTCGGCGAGCTGCCGCAGTCCCATGACCGCGGGATCCTCCGCGAGTTTGGGCGGTACGGACTTCAACTGCCGTCCCGCGGCGTTGCGGCACACCACCTTTCCGCCGTCGAGGCCGACCTCGTAATCGCCGGCCGTGACCCACCCCATATGTGCCTCCCCGCACTTCACTGATCAAGTGCGGAGAACTCTAGGTGAGACCACTGACAATGCCCTTCCGGAGCCCACCGGCAGCGACTGACAACGCTTTCGAGCCAACCGCCGACTGATGGTCGGCGGCCACCGACCGGCAGTCACCCGACGGCAATCGGCCACCTCTCAAGGCCGGCTGCGCAGGCCCGAGACGAGGATTCCCACCAGTCGGCGTGCGTCGTAGCGGGGGTTTTTGCCCGCGCCGGCGCAGAGTCCGCCGACGCCGCGCATGAGTGCGTACGGATCCATGCCGGGATCGATCTGCCCCGACGCGGCTGCCGCGTCGAGCAGTTCGGCGCACACGGGCACGAGGCGCTCAAGGAAGTACGAGTGCAGGGGGTCGAAGCAGGGGTCGTCGGACTGCAGCACGGAGGCGAGCCCCTGTTTGGTGACCACGAAGTCGACGAACAGGTCGATCCACTGCGCCAGCGCGGCGTACGGGTCCGCGCCGGACGCCAGCAGTGTGGGACCGGCCTCGGCCAGGGCCTCCACCTGATGCCGGTAGACGGCGACGATGAGGTCCGCCCGGGTCGGGAAGTGGCGGTAGATCGTGGCTGTCCCGACGCCTGCCTCGGCCGCGATGTCACGGATCGGCGCCTCGACGCCCGACGCGACGAAGACCGCGGCGGCCGCGTCGAGCAGGGCCTCCTTGTTGCGGCGCGCGTCCGCACGTTTGGGGCGGGCCGTACGTCCCGCACCCTGATCGCTTCCGCTCACCACATGGTCCCTGTCGCTGTCGGCGTCACTGTCGGCTGTCGTTGCCGACTTTACTAAACGGGACAGTGTCCCGTATGTTCGATCTCAATGCGGGACAGTGTCCCGTTTCCCCATCATGGCAGGTGGGGGAGTCGGTGACCAGCCGCGCAGAGTCAGCACGTCGGACGGCCGGAAGAGGAAGATCCCCGTGACCGCATCAACTCCCGCAAGCGCGGCAACCGCAGCCGTATCGGCAACGGAATTCGCACAGGCACGGGCACAGGCGCAGGTGCCGGTATCGGCACACGCACCGGCATTCGCGCCCCGAACCGCACCCACCCCCGTCGTCTCGGTGAAGCCGGTGGTGCTGGAAGTGCCCGGCCGTGGCCAGGACCTCCAGGTGAGGATCTCCGCGCCGGTGACCGGGAGCGGGCTGCCGATCGTCGTCCTCTCGCACGGCTTCGGGTCGTCGCTCGACGGCTACGGCCCCCTGGCCGACTTCTGGGCCGCTCATGGCTTCGTCGTCGTCCAGCCCACCCACCTCGACTCCCGCACGGTGGGCCTCGCCCAGGACGATCCGCGTACGCCGCGGATCTGGCGCCACCGCGTCGAGGGCGTGAAGCGGGTTCTCGACCGGCTCGATCTGCTGGAAGCGGCCGTTCCCGGTCTCGGCGGCCGGCTCGACCGGACCCGTATCGCCGCCGCCGGACATTCCTTCGGCGGTCAGACCGCGGGCAATCTGCTGGGGCTGCGGGTCCTGGATCCGGTGAGCGGAGAGGAAGCGGACCTCTCCGACGCGCGGATCAAGGCGGGCGTGCTGCTCGCCACGGCGGGGAAGGGCGGAGCCGACCTGACGCCGTTCGCGGCCGGGAACTTCCCCTTCATGAACCCGAGTTTCGCGAACATGACCGCACCGGCCCTCGTGGTCGCAGGGGACCGGGACGACTCCCCGCTGTCCGTCCGGGGGCCGGAGTGGCTCGCCGACCCGTACTTCCTGAGCCCGGGTGACAAGAGTCTGCTCACCCTGTTCGGGGCGGAGCACTCGCTCGGCGGGATCGCCGGTTACGAGGTCAGGGAGACGACGGACGAGAACCCCGAACGCGTCGCCCTGGTGCAGCGGGTCACCTGGGCCTACCTCCGCCATGCGCTCGGCATCGAGGACGACAGCTGGGCGGCGGCGCGGAAGGCGCTCTCGGAAGGTGCCGCCCCCAGTGGTGCCGCCGCACTGGGCCGGATCGAATCCAAGTGACGTTCCGCGCGGTCGCGCTTGTACGTGCAGGCGCGCAGGCGTGCATGTGGGTGCCTGTGCGCGCAACCGTCAGACGCAGGCCGCCGCAGCCGCCTGGAGCTGGTCGCGGTGTGCCCGCGCCGACGTCATCAGCTGGTCGAGGGCGTCGCGGGTCTGGACGAGTTCCGCGATGTGCGTGGTGAGCCGGTCGCGTTCCTGGCCCATGCGGTCGAGGGCGGCGTCCGAGTTCTCCTCGCTGGGTGAGTCGACGCAGGGCAGCAGCTCGGCGATGGTCCGGCTGGACAGGCCGGCCGCGTAGAGGTTCTGGATGAACCTGACACGTTCGATCTCGTCGTCCGTGTAGTGCCGCTGGCCACTCGGACTGCGAGTGCTGGTCAGCAGCTTCTGTTCCTCGTAGTAGCGCAACGACCGGACGCTGACTCCGGCCCGTTCGGCCAGCTCTCCGATACGCATGTGCTTCTCCCCGCTCTCCCCGTGTGCCGCTGTTACCTGGGTCACAGAACTTGCCCCTGACGTCAATGTCAGGTTTTAGCGTAACCGCTGTGCCCGGTACCCGGGCCACGGATCGCGAAGGAGTCGCAAGTGACCAGCCTGTTCCAGCGTTACGACCTCGGTGCCCTGACGCTGCCCAACCGCGTGGTGATGGCCCCCATGACCCGGGTGAGGGCCGCGGCCGGCGGTCTGGCCACGCCGTCGATGGCCACCTACTACGCTCAGCGGGCGAGCGCCGGACTGATCGTGACCGAGGGCGTCCAGCCCAGTCTGATCGGGCAGTCCAACCCGGGTACGCCGGGCCTGCACACCGATGAGCAGCAGGCGTCGTGGCGGCCCGTGACGGATGCCGTGCACGCCAACGGCGGACGGATCTTCGCCCAGCTCATGCACGGCGGACGCGTCTCGCACCCCGACACCACGGGTTCGCGGCCGGTCGGACCGTCGGCCGTGGCCGCGGTCGGCGAGGTGTTCACACCGACCGGACCCCAGCCCGCGCCCGTGCCCCGCGCACTGGAGACCTCGGAGATCCCGGAGCACGCCCGCTCCTACGGTGACGCGGCCCGCCGGGCCGTGGACGCGGGATTCGACGGCGTGGAACTGCACGGCGCCAACGGCTACCTGATCTCGCAGTTCCTCTCCACCAACGCCAACTTGCGGACGGACGGCTACGGCGGTTCGGTGGCCCACCGCATCAGGTTCGCCGTCGAGGCGGTGTCCGAGGCCGTCGAGGCCGTCGGGGCGGCGCGCACCGGCATCCGGCTCTCGCCGGGCGGGACCTTCTGGGGAGTCGAGGAGACGCAGGTCATCGACCTCTACACCGCTCTGCTCGGCGAGTTGGCGCGGCTGGACGTGGCGTACGTGCACATCGAGGCGACCGCGGAGGAGGAGGTGCTGGTGGCGCTGCGCCGCGCCTGGCCCGGCACGCTCGTCATGAACCCGGTCCTCCCCATGGGGCCCAAGCAGACCGGACGGTCGGACGCCGACCACTGGCTCGGCCTGGGCGCGGACCTCATCAGCTTCGGCCGCGCCTTCATCGCCAACCCCGACCTGGTGGAACGGCTGCGCACGGGGGTCCCCATCGCGCCCGTCGACGAGGCGACCTACTACCAGGGCGGCGACGCCGGATACCTGACCTACCCGGCCCACCAGTACAGCGCCTGACCCCGGTCGGCGGAACGCCGGGCCGAGGTCGGGGCGGCGGGGGAGTCAGGCCGACGCGGCGGTCTCGGCGAGTTTCTGGAACTCGCCGAGGTCG
The DNA here is from genome assembly GCF_042677425.1 of Streptomyces sp. NPDC127119. Classification (NCBI taxonomy): domain Bacteria; kingdom Bacillati; phylum Actinomycetota; class Actinomycetes; order Kitasatosporales; family Streptomycetaceae; genus Streptomyces; species Streptomyces sp. NPDC127119. Next base: position 149,227 of record NZ_JBHXTO010000002.1, read on the forward strand.
TAGTTGGCGAGCGCCGAGTCCAGATTGGTCAGGGCGCCCAGGCGCTCGACGAAACCCTTCGGGTCGTACTCGATCTGCAGGGTGACGCGGCTCGACGTGTCGTCGAGGCGGTGAAAGGTGACCACTCCCGCGTGGTGCACGCCCTCGACGGTGTGCCAGGCGATCCGCTCCTCGGGGATCACCTCGGCCAGCTCGGCGACGAAGTTCTTGTCCGCGCCGGGCAGGGACAGCTGCCAGGCGAAACGCCGTTCGTCCAGGGGCTCCACCAGCCGTACGTGGCTGAGGAAGGACGGCCACCTCGTCACATCGCTCCACAGGGCCCAGGTGACGGAAACGGGGGCTTGGATGTCGACGGTCTCCACCAGGGATGCGGACACGGGGGCCGCCTTTCGTGGTCGGTCGGGCGCCGAACCGGGTGGATCGGCAGGGCCCGGTTACCCGCACGCACCCCTCCCACACGCGAAGGGTGAGCGGGCTTGACGCAGGCCGTGCGGGGTATGCGGCATTCTCCGACGTGCCGCACACGGCCCGTGACCCGACCCTGCACTCGCGGCCGTCGCCCGTATCCGTATCCGTATCCGTATCTGTGGAGGACATCATGGCCGTGACGGACCCGCCCGCTCCCGCGATAGCCTCCGAAGCCTCGGAAACCGGGGACGCGCAGGAGAATTCGGAGGCGCCGAGAGAGCAGGCGAACCGTCGCTGGAACGAGATCCTCCAGGAGACCCGGGTCGCCCAGACCGGCGTACAGATCCTCTTCGGCTTCCTGCTCAGCGTCGCCTTCACCCCGGGGTTCCGGGACCTCGGCACCATCGACCGGACGATCTACGTCGTCACGGTCGTCCTCGGCGCGGCGGCCACCGGTTCCCTCATCGCCCCGGTCTCGATCCACCGCTTCCTGGTCGGCCAGCGGATGAAGGACGAGCTGGTGGAGACCGCCCACCGGCTGATGATGTTCGGAATGGTCCTGCTCGCCCTCACCATCGGCGCGACGCTGCTGCTCATCCTGCGCGTCGTCCTGCCGGGCCTCATAGCGGAGTTTCTCGTCGCCGGGGTGATGCTGTACTTCGCCCTGTGCTGGTACGCACTGCCCCTCTGGCTGCGCCACCGCGCCGCACGCGACGAGAACGCCTGAGGCCCCTCAGGGATGGGCCGGCGCTTCCAGCTCCCGCTTGAGGTTGCGCAGGGTTCTGTCGATGTTGCCGACCTGGAAGACCGCGAAGGTCTTGCCGCCGGTGGCCACGCGGTCGAAGGTGTTGGCCACGAGGGTGGGCCACGAGCGCCGGTCGTCGGTCCAGGTCTCCGTCACCCGGGTGCCGCCGCCCTCCGCCTCGAACCGGTACTCCCATGTGGCGATGGGCGCCTTGAGGCGCGGACGCCGGATCCCGATCGCGTGGACGCGGAAGGCGAGGCGGCTGCCTGCATCCGCCGCGGTGACCGTGCAGCGGGTCGTCCAGCGGAAGCCGCGACGCTTGTTGTGCCCCTCGAAGACCATGCCGACCTGGGCCGGCGCGTCCCCGCCCGGGACGGTCGCGCCGAGGTTCTCGGGGCTCCAGCGGCCCATCTGTGAAAGTCGGCTGACCTGGTCGTACACCGTCGACGGTGACGCCTCGACCAGGATGCTACGAGTGACGGTGAACGTGCGGGGCATGGGCACTCTCTCCGTGGGCGCAGAAGTTACCGGAGAGTCTACTGGTAAGTAGGAATAAGGAACTCCAGCTCGGGCCGGTCCCACACCACCGCGGGCGGCGTCGCCGACGCGATCCCGACGTGCACCGCGCCCACGCTGCGGTAGAAACCCTCGGCGGGAGGATGCGACACCACGCGGACCCGGTCGAGCCCGGCCGCCCGTGCCTCGGACTTCATGTGTGCCACGAGCAGCCGTCCCACCCCGCGCCCCTGTGCCTGATCGGCGACGAACATCAGGTCCAGTTCCGGCGGGGCGAGGACGAGCGAGTAGAACCCGAGCACCTGGCCCTCGTGTCCCTCCGCGGCGGTGACGGCCACGAACACGCGGTGGGTCTCGATGTAGTCGGGGCCGACCCGGTAGCCCGCCACCATCGCCGCGTACTGGCCCTCGTAGGCGCGTGAACCGCGCACGAGCCGCGTGAGCCGTTTGGCGTCCCGCGCGGTGGCCCGGCGTACCGAGACCGATCCGCTCCTGCCCGTAATGCTCCGGTTCATCAGGCGAGTATCACAGGCAGGAGATCGTCGTCCTCACACCGGGCCCCGGAACGCCGGGCGGTCCTCAGAACACCCGGCCCCGGAACGGCACGCCTCAGACGAACGCGCTCTCGCCGGTGACCGCCTTACCGACGATGAGCGTGTTCATCTCCCTGGTCCCCTCGAAGGAGTAGATGGCCTCCGCGTCCGAGAAGAAGCGGGCCACGTCGTAGTCCAGCACGATCCCGTTGCCGCCGAAGATCTCCCGGGCCCAGCCCACGACCTCGCGCATACGTGCCGTGACATGGGCCTTGGCCAGCGACGAGTGCTGGTCCTTGAACACGCCCGAGTCCTGCAGCCGCGCGAGCTGCAGCAGCATGCCCCAGCAGGCGGTGATGTTGCCGAGGCTCTTGACCAGCAGATCCTGCACGAGCTGGAAACCGGCGAGCGGCCGGCCGAACTGCTCGCGCTCGGTGGCATAGGCGAGCGCCAGCTCGTACGCGCCGATCATCACCCCCAGTGCCTGCCAGGCGACCCCGCTGCGGGTGGCACGCAGGACCTCCGCGACGTCGCGGAAGGACTCGACGTTCTGGAGCCGGTCGGCCTCCGGCACCCTGACCTCGGTCAGCGTGATGTCGGCGTTCTCGACGATACGCAGGGAGATCTTGTTCGCGATCTTCTCCGTGACGAAGCCCGGCGTGCCCTTGCCGACCATGAACCCCTTGACCTGCTCGTCCGCGAGATCCCTCGCCCAGACCACGACATGGTCGGCGAAGGTGGCATTGCCGATCCAGCGCTTGGCGCCGTTGAGGACCCAGGTGTCGCCCTGCCGCTCGGCCGTGGTGCCCATACCGGCCGCCACGTCGGATCCGTCGAGCGGTTCCGTCAGGGCGAAGGCCCCGATCGTGTCCATGGCGGCCATGCCGGGCAGCCAGCGGTCCCGCTGCTCCTGGCTGCCACCGGCGTGGACGGAGTACATGGCCAGGCCGGTGTGGACGCCGAAGAACGTGGCGACCGACGCGTCCACCCGGCTCATCTCCAGCGCCATCATCCCGGTCAGCAGATGGCTCACGGCGGGACGGTGCTCGCCGTAGCCCTCGTACGACAGCCCCACCAGACCGCTCTCCCGGAACTTGGTGATCAGCTCCGGGGGAAAGGTGCCCGCGGCCCAGTTCTCGTTCACCAGCGGCTTGACCTCGTCGTGCATGAACGCGCGTGTCTTCAGCAGGATCTTGCGTTCCTCGTCCGACAGCGCGCCCTCGAAGTCGTAGAAGTCGGCAACGATCCCGTCATCCATGGAAGATCTCATCCTCGCCTTCTTCCACGCTTTCCTTGCAGGATGCACGGGAATTCGGCGAATGGGTCAACCCGTACCGCGCAGGAGTGAGTCAGCCCGCCCGGCAGAACGGCTCCCTGCCCATGGCGGACTCGATGCCCCCGAGGAGCAGGCGCTGGAAGTGTTCGGAACCGGGGAACGAGCCGTCCGTCGAGAAGGCCGCGGCGTCATGGCCGAGGGTGGTGAGCCAGGCCCGCCCGCCGTCGTAGTACTGGCACCAGGCGACCGGATGGTCCCTGCCATGACCGGGGTGCCCCTGATTGCCCGTGACGCCTTCGGTCAGCGTGGACTCGTCGACGGTGGCCAGGACACGGACCTTCGAAGGGGCCGGGACGAGGTTGTACCACTCGTCGGAGAAGTCCCAGTGGGCCGGCAGCCCGGCGGTGGAGGAGTCGCGCCGGTTGTGCGCGACGACCTTGCCCGGTTGTGCGGGTCCGTGGTCGTAGAAGTTGGCGCCGCCCAGCAGACCCTCGTACCAGGGCCAGTTGTACTCCGTGCCGAACGCGTTGTGGATCCCGGCGAAACCACCGCCGCCGCGGATGTACTGGCGCAGCGAGGTCTGCGCGGCGTCGTTGAGGGCGTCGCGACTGGTGGAGTAGAAGACGACGGCGTTGTACCGGAACAGCCGGGCGGGCGTGGCGAGTTGGGTGACGTCCTCGGTCCAGTCGACGGTGAAGCCGTGCTCCCTGCCCATCTCGACCAGGGCGTTCTGGACGACATTGGTGTCGGCGAGAGCAGGGTTGAGTCCGGCGCCGAGCGCGGGGCCGAGGTTGGCGTGCCGGGGCCCGGCGGTCCGCGTGTAGAGGAGGACGCGGTAGCCGTCGGCGGCCGGGGAGAAGTTGCCCCAGTCGTGGTAGCACTTGGCACTCGTGCCGCGGCAGACACCGTAGTCCGGACTGCCCAACTCCTCAGCGGCCTGCGTATGTTGACCACCCGTCGACGCGCCTTCGCCCCGCGCGTCCCTCTGCTGCTGAAGGCCGAGGAAGGCGGCCAGCGCGATGAGGAGCGTGGCACTGACGGTGGCGGCCACGGACACGGTCGTACGCGCCGCACGTGCTCCGGATGTCATGGTGACCGGCCCTCTCCCTGGACGGCGATTCGCTGAACGGCGTTGCGCTGTACGGCGATTCACTGGACGACGATCTTGCCGGTGGACTGGGGGAAGGCCGGGTCGTTGTAGAAGTACTCGCCGCGCCTGCCGAAGGTGTACGTGTACGACTGGCCCGGCATCAGCAGCCCGGTGTCGAACTCCGCGTCGAAGAACGCGACCGCCCCATGGGCCTGCGCGTTGTCGGCGGGGTTGGTGAAGGTGACGGCGGTGCCGGCCGGGACCGTCAGGTGCTGGGGTGCCATGGCGTTCTGGGCGACCGTGTTCTCGGCTGTTCCGGGCGCGCCCGTGGCGGTGTTCCAGACGCGGCCGAGCGTGACGGTGTCGTGTGCCGTCGCCCCGGTCACGGCGGCGGTACGGATCTGGTTGCGGCGGGACGGGGGAGTGGGCGCGGGGGCCTGGCCCACCTTGCCGCCGAGCTTGAACGCCCAGAGGTGGTCGCCCCGCGGGATGTCGGGGAAGGGGAGGCCGTTGCCTCCGGCCAGCACGGCGACGTACTGCTCGCCGTCGATCTCGTACGAGACGGGGACGGTGTTGACCCCGGCACCGCACTGCCACGTCCACAGCGTCTTCCCGTCGGTGTCGTCCATCGCTTCGAGGACGCCGTCCGGGCGGCCCTGGAAGAGGACGCGGCCTGCGGTGGTGAGGATGCCGTTGCCGTGCGCCAGCGACCAGGGGCCCTCCTTGCGCCAGGCGACCGTGTTGGTGCGCGGGTCCATCGCGACCAGACCGCCGCCGAACAGCTCGCCGAGGGGCCGGGCCGTGTTGACCCGGCCGCCGCGGGTGTTGGAGTAGGAGGAGTTGACGAGCCCGTAGCCGACGTAGACGTATCCGGTCCGGGGGCTGAAGGAGGGGAAGCCCCAGTCGGCGCCGCCGCCCGCTCCCGGGAAGAGGATGGTGGCCCGGTCCCAGAAGACCTCGTACAGGCCGCCCGTCGGATAGAAGGGGACGGGCCGGGTCGTCTTGTTCAGCTCCGGGTAGGGGGACACGAACGGTTCGCCGCCGGGGAACGGCTGGGTGGGGGACGTCTTCTGCAGGGTGTGCTGGGGGACCGGCCGCTCCTCCATGCCGTGCACGGCCTCACCCGTACGGCGGTCGAGGACGTAGTACCAGCAGGTCTTCGAGCCGTAGACGACGACCTTGCGTTTCGTGCCGTCGACGAGCAGGTCGGCGAGCACCGGTGCCATGACGTTGTCGGCGTCCCAGATGTCGTGGTGGACCGACTGGAAGTGCCAGCGCCGTTCGCCGGTCTTGGCGTCGATGGCGACGATCGAGTTGGCGAAGAGGTTGTCGCCGCCGCGCGAGGACCCGTCCGTGCGGGGGTAGGGGTTGCCGAACGTCCAGTAGACCAGGCCGAGTTCGGGGTCGACGGCAGGGTGGATCCAGGGGACCGCGCCGCCGGTCTTCCAGGAGTCGCCCTCCCAGGTGTCGTGTCCGTACTCGCCGGGTCCCGGCGGCCCCCAGAACGTCCACACGACGGCGCCGGTCCGGGCGTCCAGCGCGTAGCCGCGTCCGCGGGCGCCGGCGGTCGAGCCCTCCGTGCCGATGTAGACCAGGCCGTCCCAGTGCACGACCGCGCCCGCGAGGCCGCCGCTGTTGCCGCCGCACTGGCCGCTGTCGTTGTCGCAGCCGTCGTCGCCGCCGTTGTCGTCCACGATCAGCGGCTTCTGCCAGACGATCGCGCCGGTCCGCCGGTCCAGGGCGTACACGATGTTCGTGCCGGAGATGGTGAAGACCTTGCCCTCGGCGACGGCGACGCCCCGCATGTTGGTGGTCTCGGTGCCGAGGCCGGTCCTCCAGATCACCTCGCCGGTCCTGCCGTCGATCGCGAAGACGTTCTGCTGGGTGGTCTCGACGTACAGCACACCGTCCCGCACGACGATCGTGCACTGCTGGTACGTGCCGGTGGAGCCGCCCTCCAGGTTGATGTGCCAGGCCCCGCCGAGCCGCTTGACGTTTCCCGGGGTGATGTCCTGGAGCGTGGAGTGGTTCTGGTTGCCGTAGTCGCCGCCCACCTTGGGCCAGTCGGCGCCGGTGGTGCCGAGGGCGGCGGACTGCCGGGGGACCGGGAGCGCGAGGTCCGGGCCCGCGTTCGCGGTGGACGCCGCAGTGGAGGCGCCGACCGCGCTGCCCGCCGCGGCCGTCAGGAGGAAGGTCCGTCTTTCCATCGTTCAGTTCCCTCGATTCTCGGTTCGATCAAGGTCCGCTAGATGGTTCGCGCAAGCCACAGAATGGGTTCGCGTGATGGGAGGTCACGTTAGGGACGGCCATGTGTCCATGACAAGACACGTGACAGGGGAGTTTCGAGCCACGAAAGTGAACGTGCGGGTCAACCAGGCGCTATGCGCGCTGTTGGTGCCGTCAGATGGACCGGCACCATGGAGGGCGGCATGGGGCTCTTGTTGCGGCGCCCCTGCCCTGTCTCCTCCCAGGCGTGCGCCAGGATGCCGACACTGCGGCTGAGCACGAACAGACCGCGGGCCAGAGGCGCGGCGAAGCCCAGCTCGGCGTAGATGACGGCCGTGGCGCCGTCGATGTTCATGGGCACGGGCCGCTTGCCCTCGCGCCCGCGGTTGAGCAGTTCCTCCACCGCGCGGGCCGCCCGCAGATGGGCGCCCTCCACCAGCCCGTCCGCCACGGCCCGGTCCACCAGGGCGAGCAGCGGGTCGCGGCGCGGATCGCGGGGGTGGAAGCGGTGCCCGAAGCCCGGCAGATAGCGCGAGCGGGCCCGCCACTCGCCGACGACCTCCGCGACGGCGAGGTCGAACTCCGCGTCCCCGGCAGGCTGCCCGGACCGACGGGCGGGCCGCGCGCCACCCCGGTCGTGCCGTTCGACGATCTCGCTCAGCAGCTCCACGCACTGCTGACCGGCCCCGCCGTGCACATCGCCGAGCATGTTCACGCCGGTGGCCACGGCACTGTTGAGCCCCACCCCGCAGGTGGCGGCCATCCGGGCGGCGGCGATCGAGGGCGCCTGCGGGCCGTGGTCGACGCCGGCCACCAGGGCCGCTTCCAGGAGCCCGGCCTGCTCGGCACGGGGGAGTTCACCGCGCAGCATCAGCCAGATCGTCTCGACGAAGGTCGCATGGCCGATCAGGTCCTGGACCGGATGCTCGCGCAGTTCGACGATGCCGGGCTCGACCCGGCTGACGGCGGTGGCCCACCACTGCGCGACCAGACCGTCCTGCGGCCCGGCCGCCGTCATGACGCCCGGGCCTCGGCGGCGTGGCGGTGTGCCCGCCAGCGGGTGATCAGCCGTTCCCGCTCCTTGCCGTGCTGGTCGAGCAGCGGAGGCGGGGTGTCCGGCGACAGCGCCTCGCCGTCCACCAGCACGCCGTTGCCGCTGACCCTCAGCGTGCGGCCCGAGCCGTCCGGATAGGGCAGGTCCGTGAAGAAGCCGCGATGCGCCAGCTGTTCCAGCTCGACTGCCTCGGGGACGGTCAGGACACGGGCCGCCGGGACCCCTGCCGCGGACAGCATGGCCTCCCACTCCAGGGCGGTCCTCCGGCGCAGGGCCGCGTTGAGTTCGGCGTTGAGTTCCGCGCGGTGCCGTTTCCGCGCCTCCCGCTCGGCGAACCTCGGGTCGTCGATCAACTGGGGCAGCCCGGCGAGACGGCAGAGCGTGACGAACTGCTCCTGCCGGTTGGCCGCGATGTTCAGCCCTCCGTCGGCGGTCTCGAAGGTCCCGGAAGGCGCCGCGGTGGCGTTCTGGTCGCCCATCGGCTCCGGATCCACCCCGCTGACCAGGTAGTTGGAGACCGCCCAGCCCATCGCGGAGAGGGAGACCTCCAGCATGGAGACGTCCAGCCGGGCCCCCTGTCCGGTCCTCTCCCGTCCGACCAGGGCCGCGCTGATCGCGAGGGCCGCGCCGAGGCCGCCCAGCGAGTCGCACACGGGGAAGCCCACCCTGAGCGGGGCGGTGTCGGTCGTGCCGGTGATGCTCATCATCCCCGAAAGCCCCTGGATGATCTGGTCGTAGGCGGGAGCGGCACTCATCGGCCCCGACTGTCCGAAACCGGTGATCGCACAGCTGACCAGCCGCGGGTTCAGCTCCCGCAGCCGGTCGGCCCCGTACCCCATCCTGGCCAGCACTCCGGCCCGGAAGTTCTCCAGGAGGACGTCCGCGCCGCACAGCAGTTCCTCGAAGTCGGCCCGGTCGGCCGGGTCCTTGAGGTCGAGTACGAGGGATTGCTTGCCCGCGTTCTGGGCGAGGAAGGAAGCGCCGATACCGGACCGGTTCAGCTCCGGATCGGGGCCGAGACTCCGTGCGAGGTCGCCCCTGCCCGGCTGTTCGACCTTGACGACCTCGGCGCCGAGAAGCATGAGGTGGTAACTGCAGTACGGCCCTGCGAGCACATTGGTGAGATCGAGTACGCGGATTCCTGAGAGCGGTCGTTCGGGCATGCACCGGCTCCTTCTGCGGTCACAGCGGTTCGAGCGGGTCCAGCGGGTTCAGCGGGTTCTGTGAGTCGGCGGTTCACTTCGGTGGTTCACTTCGCCGGGCTGAGCGGATGGTCGAAGCCCTGTTCCGACATCTGCCGGGCGACCTCGGCGAGCGCGGTGGCGAACCGTTCGACGACGGACTCGGGGAAGCGGTGGCTGGGCCCGCTGAGCGAGAGCGAGGCGACCACGGCCCCGCCGCGCCCCTCGACGGGTACGGCGACGGCGGTCAGCCCCTCGTCGCGCTCGCCCCGGCTGACCGCGAAGCCCCGCTCCGCCGCCAGATCCGCCCACACCCGCAACTGCCTGGCATGCCCCTCGCCGTGCGGCGATCCCGCGGCGATCCGGCGCAGCAGGGAATCGGGAGCCGTCCGCAACAGAATCTTCGACGAGGCACCCGCCCACAGCGGGAGCTCGTCGCCGACCCGTACGACATGACGCAACGGCTGCGGGCTCTCCTGCTGGGCCACGCAGACGCGGGACAGGCCGCGCAGCATGAAGAGATTGACCGTCTCCTGCTGCTCCTCGGCCAGTTCCCGCATCAACTTGCGTGTCTCGCGCGGCAGTTCCCAGCTGGTGTGCGCGAGATGGGCCCAGCGCCACAGGCCGGGACCCGCGGTGTAACCGGCCGGGGTGTCCCAGAGCAGACCGCACTGCTCAAGGGTCTGCACCATGCGGACCACCGTGGTCTTGGCCAGCCCGGTGGCGTCGACGATCTCCCTCAGCGTCACCGTCGGCTGATCCTCGGTCAGCAGTCCCAGGATGTCCAGAGCCCTGCGCACACTGCGCACCCCGGTCGCCTCGGCCGCCGCCCCCTCATGGTCGGTCCCGCTCACGCGCCTTCCCCCTCTGCTTCGAAACTTCCTCGAACGGCCCTCTTGTCACCGCGAGTTGGCGCCCGTACGTTACACGCCGACCCACAGAGCAGTCCACCAGTACCACTGAGCGGTTTCCTGGGAGATCTCATGCTCGATTCCCTTCTCAAAGCCGGCAGGGACGCGGCGGTGGCCGAAGCGCCTCCCTACGTCGCCGGCCAATGGGGTGGCGGCGGACCCGTGTCGACCCGAACAGGCCCGTATCTGCGCCGCGTCGTCAGCCGGACCTCGACGGCGACCGGTGACGAGATCTCCCGCGCCCTCGCCTGGGCCCGCTCCTCGACCCGTACGGTGGCCGGGCTCGCCCCCGCCCTGCGCGCCGACGTCCTGGACCGAGCATCCCGCGCCGCGTCCGCCCACCGCGAGGGGCTGGCCCGCCTGCTCGCCCTGGAACTGGGCAAACCGGTCAGGGACGGACTCGGTGAGATCGACCGGGTCGCGGACACCTTCGCCGTGTGCGCCTCGGAGGCGCGGCACATCGGCGGGGAGACCCTGCCCGTCGCGGGCTGGGCACGCGGCGTCGGCAACACCGCCTTCACCTACCGTGCCCCGGCCGGGGTCGCCCTCGCCATCACCCCCTTCAACGCCCCCGCGAACCTCCTCGCGCACAAACTCGGCGCGTCCTTCGCCGCGGGCAACACCACCCTCGTCAAGGCCCCGCCCCAGGCACCGGCCTCCACCGCAGCGATCGTGGCACTCCTCCTGGAGTCCGGTATGCCCCCGCAGGGCGTGCAGTTGCTGCACGGCGGCGGCGAGGTGGGCGCGATGCTGTGCGCGGCCGACGAGGTGGCCGTCATCAGCTTCACCGGCAGCGCGGAGACCGGCCGGGCCGTCGCCCGCGCGGCCGGCGCCAAACGACTGGTCCTCGAACTCGGCGGGAACGCCGCCACGATCGTCTGCGAGGACGCCGACATCGGGCAGGCCGCGAAGGAGTGCGCCCGCACCGGATACAGCAACTCCGGCCAGAGCTGCGTCTCCGTCCAGCGCGTCTACGTCCACCGCTCCCGCTACGCCACGTTCCTCGACGCGTTCACGGCCGCCGTCGACACCCTGAGGGTCGGCGACCCGCTCGACCCGGCCACCGACGTGGGCTCGATGGTCGACGAGGAGGCCGCCGAACGCGTGGTGCGCTGGTCCGCCGAGGCCGTCGCCTCCGGCGCCCGCGTCCTGCGCGGCGGCACCCGCGACGGCGCCACCGCCGCGCCCACCGTCGTGGCGGACCCCGCGCCGGACTCCTCGGTCGTGGTCCACGAGGTCTTCGGGGCACTGGTCGCCGTGCTCCCGTACGACGACTTCAATGCGGTCCTCGACATCTGCAACGCCAGTCGCTACGGCCTGCAGGCGGGGCTGTTCACCCGTGACCTGGGCCGTGTCGTCACCGCCTGGCGCGAACTGGAGACCGGCGCGCTGATCGTCGGCGGGACTTCCAACCACCGCCTCGACCACATCCCCTTCGGCGGGGTCAAGGACTCCGGCTTCGGCCGCGAGACACCCCGCTCGATGATCGACGACTACACGGTCGTCAAAACACTCATGCTCCGCGGCCTGTCCGTCTGGGGCGACACGACGTCCATCGACGGGGAGAGCACCGCATGACCGTGACCGCCGCCGAAGCCCTGGTCGCCCAACTGGAGTCGTACGGAATCGAGTACGTCTTCGGCACCTGCGGCCACACCAACATCGCCCTGCTGGACGCGCTCGGCCCGAGCCCGATCCACTTCGTGATCGCCCGCCACGAACAGGCCGCCGCACACGCCGCCGACGGTTACGCCCGCGCCTCCGGGAAACCCGGCGTCCTGCTCACCCACGTCGGCCCCGGCATGATGAACGCCGTCACCGGGGTGGCCACCGCCGCACTCGACTCGATCCCGCTGATCGTCATCTCCGGCGACATCCCCTCCTACTACTCCGGCCGCCACCCGCACCAGGAGGTCAACCTCCACGCGGACGCCGACCAGACCGCCGTCTACCGGCCCCTGACCAAACGCGCCTGGCATGTGCGCCGCGTCCAGGATCTGGCCCGTACGACCGAGCGGGCCTTCTGGACCGCGACCTCCGGCCGGCCCGGGGCCGTGCTCGTCAACATCCCGATGGACCTGCTGAGCCGACAGGTCGAGGAGTACGCCGACGGCCACCCGCTGCCCAGGGGCGCCGCGCTCCCCGGGCTCGACCGGGACACCGCCGAGCGCATCGCCCGGATGCTGCTGGCCGCCGAACGCCCGCTGATCTACTTCGGTGGCGGCCTGCGCAAACCGGCCGCGCGCCAGGCCCTTTCCGCCCTAGCCGAGCACCTCGACATCCCCCTCGCCCACTCCCTGATGGGCAAGGGCGTGCTGCCCGACAGCCACCCCCTGCTGCTCGGCATGCCCGGCTTCTGGGGCCTGGAGACCACCCATGAGTACACCAGGGGCGCCGATGTGGTCCTCGCGCTGGCCACCCGGTTCGCGGAGACCGACGCCAGCTCGTGGGACCCGGCGTACACCTGGACCTTCGGCGACCGGCGCGGCTCGTCCGAGGACAGGCACGGTCCGGCCGGCGACAAGAACGCTCCACCCAGCAGGCTCATCCAGATCGACATCGACCCCGCCGAGATCGGCCGCAACTATCCCGTCGAGATCGGGGCGGTCGCGGATGTCGGCGACGCGGTACGAGCCATAGGGGCCGCGGTGCGGTCCGCGAGGCCGGAGCCCTTCGTGCGGGAGGGACTGCGGGAGACCGTCGCCGCCGCCCGCCGGGCCGTCTTCGACACCGCCCGCGAGGACGGCCGCAGCGACAACTTCCCCCTGCGCCCGCAGCGCATCCTCGCCGACCTGCGCGACGCGCTCCCCGACAACGCGGTGCTCGTCACCGACGTCGGCTGGAACAAGAACGGCGTCGCCCAGTGCTACGAACTCCCCGACGGCGGGCGCTTCATCACCCCCGGCGGAGCCTCCACCATGGGCTTCGGACCGGCCGCGGCGGTCGGCGTGCAACTGGCCCAGCCGGACCGCGTGGTGGTCGCGCTCATCGGCGACGGCGGGATGAGCGCACAGCTGCCCGCGGTGCCGATGGCCGTCGAACAGGGCCTGCCCGTCCTCTTCGTGGTGATGAACAACCGGGCCCACGGCACCATCGCCGACCTGCAGGCCTCGTCGTTCGGCCGGTCCTACGGCTGCGAGTTCACCGACGCCGAGGGCCGGCCCTACAGCCCGGACTTCGCGGCCTTCGGACGGTCCTGCGGCGCCGACGGACACACGGTCACCGCCCCCGCGGACCTCTCCAAGGCCCTCGCCGACGCGGTCGCCCGGCGCAGGCCCGCCGTCATCGACGTACCGATGGTCAACGAACCGGTGCCGACGCCCGGCCACTGGAACATCAAGGACATCTACCGCGGGTCCTTCGCCGACTGACCGCCACCCCCCGACCCCGTCCTGTCCGTTCACCGCTCGCTCACAACGAGGTGACCCCATGACCCGCAGCACCCCACGACCACGCACCGGCACGCGCACCACCGTCCGAGCCGCCGTCTGCACCGCATCCGCGCTGGCCGTCGCCCTCACCGCGTGCAGCGCGCCCGGTGAATCGGACGACGACACCAAGGCGTCCTCCGGTCCCATCAAGGTCGCCGTCGTCAACGCGCAGAGCGGGCAGCTCAGTTCGCTCGGCGACTGGGAGTACAAGGGCGCCAGGCTCGCCGTCGACGAGTGGAACGAGAAGGGCGGTGTCGACGGCCGGAAGATCCAGCTGAAGCTCTTCGACGACCAGGGCGACCCGACCACCGGCACCAACATCGCCCGCAGGCTGGTCAGTGAGAAGTACGTCGCCATGATCGGCACGGCGGAGAGCGCGGTGACCATCGCCATGGGTCCGGTGCTGCAACAGGCGAAGATCCCGAACATCACCTCCGGCCAGTCCGACGGTCTGGTCGCGCTGAAGAGCCCGTACCTCTTCCTCAACGGGCCGACCAGCACCACCTACGACTCGACGCTCGCCCAGCACCTGGTGAAGGACAAGGGCTACAAGAAGATCGCCATGATCACGAACAACGGCTCCTTCGGGAAGGGCGAGCACGACGCGTTCCTGAAGGCGGTGAAGGACCTCGGTGTGACCCCGTCGACCGACCAGGTGGTCACCACCGACCAGAAGGAGTTCAGCGCGGCCCTGACGAAGATCCGGTCCACGAAGCCGGAGGTCGTCTTCATCGGCTCGGAGGAGGTCGAGGCGGGGCTGATCGTCAAGCAGGCCCGGGACCTGGGCATCACCGCCCCCTTCGCGGGCGCGGCCCCCCAGGGCACCCCCGTCTTCATCGACACGGCCGGGAAGGCCGCCGTCGAAGGCACCATCGTCAGCTCGCCCTATCTGAGCAACGACGCCAGTCCCGCGTCGAAGAAGTTCGCCGCCGCGTACAAGGACGCGTACGGCAAGGAGGCGGAACTGCACGGCGCCAAGGCCTACGACGGAGCGAACATCCTGCTCACCGCGCTGAAGACCAGCAAGGCCGCGAGCGGCCAGGAACTCGCGGACGCCATCCGCGACACCCGCTACAAGGGTCTCCTCGGCGACTTCCGGTACGACGCATCGGGCGTCGGCATCACCAAGACCACCATCGGAGTCATCCGCGACGGCGAACTCGTCCCGCAGCAGTAGGCATCGGGAGCACTGGGACTACTGGGAGCACCGAAGTGCAGGAGACACTGCAGACACTCGTCGGAGGCCTCAGCCTCGGGGCGGTCTACGCCCTGGTCGCCATGGGGTTCTCCCTGGTCTACCGCACCATGGGCCTGGTCAACTTCGCGCACGCCGACATCGCCATGATCGGCGCCTACGCCGCCTCCACCTTCTACCTGACCTACAAACTGCCCTTCGCCGTCGCCATGGTCGTCGCCATCGCGGTCACCGCGGCGATCGGCCTGGTCATCGAGCGGGTGCTACGGCCCCTGGAGAACAAGGACTTCGACCTGATGCTGATCGGCACGATCGGCTTCGGCATCGTCCTCCAGGCCGTCGCCATCCTGATCTGGGGCACCACCGGGCGGGCGGTCCGCTCACCCGTACCGGCCGCCCCGCTCGATGTGTTCGGGGTGCGCGTACGCACGTACGACCTGCTGGTGATGGCCGTCGCGGCCCTCGCGGTGCTGGGCCTCGCCTGGTTCCTCGCGCGCACCAAACGCGGCGCCGCCATGCAGGCCGTCGCCATGGACCACGAGGCGGCCACCGCCGTCGGCATCGACGTGGGGCGCAGCAACGCCCTCGCCTTCTCCATCGGCGCGGGCCTCGCCGCCCTCGCGGGTGGTCTCGTCGGCCCGATGCTGTACGTCGACGCCTCACTCGGCGGAGCCCTCGGCATCAAGGGCTTCGCCGCCGCGATGCTCGGCGGCTTCGGCTCCATCCCCGGCGCGGTCGTCGGCGGCCTCGCGATCGGCGTCCTGGACTCCTACGCGGCCGGCCACTTCCAGGGCTACTCGGTGCTCGTGACCTTCCTGGTCTTCACCGCCGCCATCATGATCCGCCCGATGGGTGTCTTCGGGGAGAGGACGGTGAGCCGCGCGTGAAGTTCCGTGCAGCAACCCTCGGAGTCCTGGCAGTCGCCGCCTGGCTGCTGCCGTACGGCCTCGGCAGCTACTCCATCCATGTCGTCAACATCGCCCTCATCTATGCCCTGTTGGCCATCGGCATGGGACTGGCCATGGGCATCTCCGGGCAGATCAACCTCGCCCAGGTCGCCTTCTTCGGCGTCGGCGCGTACACGCTCGCCATCCTCACCACCGACTCCGGACACGGGTTCTGGGCGGCGGCCGTGGTCGCGGTGCTCGCGACCGTGGCGACGGGCCTGTTCGTCGGCATCCCCGCCCTGCGCATGCAGTCCCACTACCTGGGGATCGTCACCCTCGGCCTGGCACTCGGCTTCATCAACTGGATCACCAACGCCTCCGTCACCGGCGGAGCCGACGGGATCTCCGGCATCCCGCTGCCCACCCTGCCCGGCATCGACCTCTCCAGCGAATACCTTTACTACTACCTGGAGTTGGTGGTCTGCGCGCTCGGCCTCGGCTTCGGACTCTTCGTCGTCCGTACGCACCTGGGGCGACGGCTGCGCGCGATGCGCGACGACTCCCTGGCCGCGGGCGCCATGGGCGCCGAGATCCCCCTGCTGCGCATGACCGCGTTCCTGCTCGCCAGCCTGTACGGGGGGCTGGCCGGAGTGCTGTACGCGGGCCTGATCCGCTATGTCGCCCCGGAGACCTTCTCCATCGGCAACATGTTCATCCTGCTCGCCATGGTCGTCATCGGCGGCCGGCGCTCCCTCGTCGGCTGCGTGGTCGGCGCGATCGGGCTGACCCTGATCCGCGAGTGGCTCTCCGACTTCTCGACCTACGCACAGCTCGGCTACGGCGTGGTGGTCGTCCTCATGGTCGTCTTCGCACCGACCGGCCTCGCCGGAATCCCGTCCCGCGTACGGGAGTTCGTGAACCGGCGGCGACTGCGGGGGAGTCCGGGCGAGGACCGTGCCCGGCTGCGCCCCTTCCAGCCGTACGAGGCCGTCGAGCCCCCTGCTTCCGCCGCCGGGCCGCTCCTCGACATCCGGTCCGTGACCAAGGACTTCCGCGGACTGCGCGCCCTGGACGACGCCTCCCTCACGGTCGCCCCCGGCGAGATCCGCGGCATCGTGGGCCCCAACGGCTCCGGCAAGACCACCCTGTTCAACGTGATCAGCGGCTTCTACCGGGCCACTTCGGGACAGGTGCGGTTCGCCGGCCGCGCCACCACCACCGCCCGCCCCTACACGCTCTCCCTCCTCGGCCTGGCCCGCACCTTCCAGAACCTGCGCCTGTTCGGCCAGTTGACGGTCCGGGAGAACATCCTCGTCGCCCTCGACCGCACGAGGACCCACACCATCTGGCAGTACGCGGTGTGGCAGCCCGGAGTCGTCCGCCGCGAGCGGCGACTGCGCCGCCGGGCCCAGGAACTCCTGGACCGCTTCGGACTCACCGACTTCGCCGAGGCGGCGCCCGGCTCCCTGCCCTACGGCATTCAGCGGCGCATCGAGATCGCCCGCGCCATGGCCGCCCGGCCCCGGCTGCTGCTGCTCGACGAACCGGCCGCCGGACTCAACGGCGAGGAGGTGCGCCAACTCGCGCACATCGTGCGCTCCATCCGGGACAGCGGCACGACGGTCGTCCTCATCGAGCACAACATGGGCCTGGTCATGTCGCTGTGCGAGCGCGTCACCGTGCTCTCCAGCGGCGGGGTCATCGCGGAGGGCACACCGGCCGAGGTGGTGGCCACTCCGGAGGTCATCGAGGCGTATCTCGGGGATTCGGCGCCGGGGCCGGGGACGGAACCGGGGCTGGAACCGGAGCCTTCGCCCGCTCCGCCCGCTTCCCCTCCGCCAGCTTCGAAGGAGGCGACTCGATGAGCCCGATGAGCCCGCTGAGTCCGCTGCGGACGATCCCCTTCCGGCGAACGGCCGCACCCGACACGGCTACTCCGGCCACCCTCACCGTCGACGACCTGTCCGTCCACTACGGCGGGGTCCGCGCGGTCAGTTCCATCAGCTTCAGTGTGCCGCCCGGGGCGTCGGTGGGCATCATCGGCGCCAACGGCGCGGGCAAGACCTCCACGCTCAAGGCCCTGATGGGACTGGTCCCGCGGGGCGGCGGACGCATCACCCTGGGCGAGCGGGACCTGACCCGGGTACGGGCCCGCGACATGGTCCGACACGGCATCGGCTACGTACCCGAGGGCAGGCATGTGTTCCCCGGCCTGACCGTCGAGAAGAACCTGCTGCTCGGCGCGTACGCCCGCCGGTGGGACGCCGGGACCCGGGCCACGCTGGCCGAGGTGCACGAACTCTTCCCCGTACTGGGGGAGATGGGCGGGCGGCTGGCCGGGGCGCTCTCCGGCGGACAGCAGCAGATGCTCTCCATCGGCCGTGCCCTGATGGCCGGGCCGCGCATCCTCCTCCTCGACGAACCGTCCATGGGGCTCTCGCCCAAACTCGTCGGGGAGATCCTGAGCGCGCTGAAACGGCTGCGCGAGGAAGGGCTGAGCCTGCTTCTCGTCGAGCAGAACGCCAAACTCACCTTCGGCGCGACGAGTCACTGCCTGGTCATGGAGAACGGCGGCGTCGCCATGACGGGCACCTCCGAGGAACTCAGCCAGGACCCGCGGGTGCGGCGGATCTACCTCGGCCTGTGAACCGCCGGCCCCCGGGTGCCATCACTCGGTGGGGCCGGCGGCGAACCGGTCGGTGCCCAGCACGGTGAGCAGGGCGAGCTTCTCATGGCTCTCCGTGCCCGGTGTGGCGGTGAAGATGAGCAGCGACTGGCCCTGGTCGGGCTCCAGCAGGAGCTGGCAGTAGAGGTCCAGCTCCCCGACCTGGGGATGCACGAACCGCTTGGTCTCGCTCCACCGCAGGCCCACCTCGTGGCGCTCCCACAGCCGGGCGAACTCCTCGCTGGTGCGCAGGAGGACGTCCGCCAGATCCGCCGCGGTGGAACCGGGCCCGTCCCGGGTGACGGCCGCCCGCAGCAGCGCCACATTGGTCCGGCTGTTCTTGCCGTACTCGTCGGGGTGGTACCGCTCACGGGCGACCGGATCGGTGAACCACCGGTACGTGGCGCTGCGGTCGTTGCCGGTGTACTGGGTCTGGTGGCCGAGCAGCGCCACCGCGGACGGCGTCTGCAGCAGGGTCTCGCCGAGTGGGCCCATGACCTGCGCGGTCGTGGCCGCCAGGCCGTCCATGACCCGCATCAGCCCGGGGCTCACATGGTGAAGGCGCGCGTCGCGGCGGGCGGTGCGGTAGCCGGCGAGCAGGAACAGGTGATTGCGTTCGTCCGGGGTCAGCCGCAGGCCGCGCGCGATGGCCGCGGCCATCTGCTCCGACGGCTGCGGCCCGTCGCCGCGTTCCAGCCGCGCGAAGTAGTCGGCGGACATGGTGCACAGCTCCGCGACCTCCTCGCGGCGCAGCCCCGGAGCACGCCGGCGCTGCCCGCGACGCAAGCCGACATCCTCGGGTTGCAGTGCCGTGCGTCGGGTGCGCAGGAAGGCGCCCAGGGACGATCGGTCGAACGTGTGGTCCATGGTCTCCATCCTTGGACATCCGGCAGGGCTTATCCACGACCTCCCATTCAGTGGTTGAGCGTGTCCTTCCACCGTCCTGGCACGGCGAGTTCACTGATGTCGAGATCACCGTTCGCCACGCATCACAGGGGACGCGGCACGCCCTCACCGCAGCACGCCCCCGGATCACGGAGCCACGAATCATGCACACGAACAGCTGGACAGCCGACGACATCCCCGACCTGACCGGCCGCACGGTCGTCATCACCGGCGCGGGCCGCGGCCTCGGCCTGATCACGGCACGCGAACTCGCCCGGGCCGGCGCCCGCGTCGTACTGGGAGTACGCGACACCGAGAAAGGCCGCCAAGCGGTCGCCGACCTGCCCGGCACCTTCGACATCCGGCCGCTCGACGTGTCGGACCTGACCTCGGTACGGGCCTTCGCCGACGCCTGGACCGGTGACATCGACATCCTGATCAACAACGCCGGAGTGATGGACATCCCCGCCGTGCGCACCGCCGACGGCCTCGATCTGCAGACCACCACCAACTACACCGGCCCCTTCCTGCTGACCACGCTGCTGCTCCCGCACCTCACCGACCGCGTGGTGCACGTCACCAGCGAGCTGCACAAGCAGGGGAGGATCGACCTGGCCGACCTCGACTGGCGGACGCGCAAGCACAACGGCATGCGGGCCTACCAGGCGTCGAAGCTCGCCGTCGTGCTCTTCTCGCTGGAGCTGCAGCGCCGGCTGACGGCCACCGGCAGCCCCGTGCGCTCGGTGCTCGCCAGCCCCGGCATCGCCCGTACCTCGCTGGCGGCCGGTTCCAGGTCGAACGTCGTCAACCGGTTCACGTTCCTCACCAACGACCCGGAACGCGGGGTCCTGTCGGTGCTCTACGCCGCGACCGAGGACGTACCCGGCAACGCCTACGTCGGGCCGGACGGCCCCGGCGGTTTCAAGGGCTCCCCGTCCCTCCGCCGACCGGGCAGGGCGGGCCTCGACCCGGCCATGGCCGGCCGGCTCTGGAACGCGACCGCCGACCTCGTCGGGGCGGGCACCCGATGAGCCACCGGAACAGTTACTCGGAAGCAACCGACCAGGGCGAGGACATGACGTTGCGGACTCACAAGATCGGCGCGCACGGCCTGGTCTCCTCCGTCGAGGGCCTGGGAACCATGGGCATGACCGCGATGTACGGCACCCCGGACGAGACGGAGGCCATCAGGACGGTCCACCGCGCGGTCGAACTGGACGTCACCATGTTCGACACCGCGGACATGTACGGGCCCTTCAGCGGCGAGGAACTTCTGGGACGGGCACTGAAGGGCCGCCGCGACGGAGTGGTCGTGGCGACGAAGGGCGGCGGTGTCACGCTCGACGAGAACGGACGGTTCGTCGGCGGCCCCAACGGCAGTCCCGCCTATCTGCGGGCGTGCGTGGAGGGCTCGCTGCGCCGGCTGGGCACGGACCACATCGACCTGTACTACCTGCACCGGGTCGACCCCGCTGTCCCCGTCGAGGAGACCTTCGGCGCGCTCGCCGATCTGGTGACGGAGGGCAAGCTGCGGTACCTCGGTATCAGCGAGGCGTCCCCGGCGAGCATCCGCGCGGCACACGCGACCGCCCCTCTGTCGGCGGTGCAGACCGAGTACTCGTTGTTCAGCCGCGGCGTCGAGGTCAACGGCGTGCTCGACACGGTCCGTGAGCTGGGCATCGGGTTCGTCGCGTACGCGCCGCTCGGCCGCGGTTTCCTCACCGGGGCCGTGCGATCGGTGCGGGACCTGCCGGCCCATGACTTCCGCCGCACCTCACCGCGTTTCGCCGACACGAACCTGGCACAGAACCTGTCGCTCCTCGACCGGATCGTCGCGACGGCGGACGAACTCGGCGTGACGGCCGGCCGACTCGCCCTGGCCTGGGTCCTCGCCCAGGAGGGAGTCACAGCCGTCCCCGGCACGAAGCGGCGCACCTGGCTCGAAGAGAACGTCGCCGCCGCGGCCGTCCGGCTCGACCCCGCGACCCTCGCCGCGCTGAGCGCCGCGATACCGGTCGGAGCCGCGGCGGGAGACCGGTACGCGCCGATGGGCATGGCCTCCATCCAGGAGTGATCCCGGGACTCGGCACCCGGCACCTGGCACCTGGTGTCAGCGTGTCAGCTCGCGGTGGGCCGCCAGGCGGCTTCGGCGGCCAGGACGGTCGGGTGGACGGGAAAGACCTGGTCCAGGCCGACGATACGGAAGATCCGGCTGACGGCATCGGGGACGGCGGCCAGGGCGATGCCCGCGCCGGCCGTCAGGGCGTGATTGCGGGCGGCGATGAGCACGGTGATACCGCTGGAGTCGCAGAAGGTGACACCGCCGAGGTCGAGGACGAGCTGCTGGCCCGGACGCAGGTCGAGCCCCGGCAGTGCCGCGCGTACCTCGGGGGCGCTGTGGTGGTCCAGGTCCCCGGCCAGCTCGATGACCGCTCCGGCGGGAGCGGTACGGGTGCGGAGGGTCAGGTGCTGGGTCACGGCAGCTCTTCACTGGGAGGTCGGGGCACGGGGAGGCCGGGCACGTGGATGGCCAGGACGGCGGTGTCGTCGTCCACGCCGCTGCCGAAGGTGTCGAGCAGGTCGCGGATCGCGTCCACGGTGTCGGAGGCGGTGGTGGGCGCCAGCGTGCGCGCGAAATCGAGAAGGGCGTCGTCGCCGTAGCGGTCCTCGCCGTCGACGGCGTTGACGTGGGCCTCGGTGAGTCCGTCGGTGTGCAGCAGCAGGGTGTCGCCGGGGGCCAGCCGGACGGCGGTGGTGCCGATGTGGGCGTCGGCCAGGACGCCGATGAGCTGTCCGCCCGGCGTGGGCAGATGGTCGGTGGTGCCGTCGGCGCGCATCAGCAGGGCGGGCGGATGACCGCCACTGGCCAGGGTGATGTGGAAACCGCCCCGGTCCGGGTCCGGGGTCAGCAGACCGAAGATGACCGTGCAGAAGCGGGGGTCGGCGCCGTTGTACTCGTGGTTGAGGACCGTGTTCAGGTTCCTGAGGACGGCGACCGGGTCGGGGTTGTACACGGCCGCGGCCCGCAGGGTGTAGCGGGTCAGCGAGGTGACGGCCGCGGCGGCGGCGCCCTTGCCGCACACATCGCCCAGGAACAGTCCCCAGGTGCCCTCGGCCAGCGGGAACAGGTCGTAGAAGTCGCCGCCGACCTCGTCGACGGAGGCGATGTGGTAGTACGCGGACACGTCCAGGCCGGGCACGTTGGCCAGGGCCGGCGGCAGGAGCGTCTTCTGCAGGGTGGCGGCCAGGCGCTGGAGCCGTTCGCGTTCCCGCTCGGCCTCCTTGCGGGCGCGCAGCAGCTCGGTCTCGTAGGCGCGGCGGTCGCGCGCGTCGAAGAGGGTGGTACGGATCAGCAGCGGCTGCCCGTCCCTGCCCGTCCGCACGGTCGAGGTGACCAGGACCGGCAGACGGGAGCCGTCGGCGGCCTTGAGTTCCAGGGCGATGCCGCTGACCTGGCCCTGCATTCTCAGCAGCGGGGCGAAGTGGGTCTCGTGGTAGAGCCGCCCGCCGACGGTCAGCAGGTCGGAGAAGTGTCTGCGGCCCAGCAGGTCGTCCCGCTCGTAGCCCAGCCAGTCCAGCAGTGTGGTGTTGATTTTCGCTATCCTGCCGTCCAGCAGGGTGGACAGATAACCGCAGGGCGCGTGCTCGTACAGATCCTCGACGCTGTCCTCCAACAGCGCGGAGAACTGCGCCCGATCGTCGGAGGAGTCGAAGTCGCCCTTGCCCCAGCCGCCCGCCGTCGCGCCCCGCTGACCCACTCTGCCTGCCTCACCCACCCCGCCCGCCTCGGCCACCCCGTCCTCCTTGTCGCCGGACGTGCCCATCAGGCGAGTGCTTCGACGAACGAGGTGATCGCCGCCGTGGTCTCCTCCGGAGCGGCGAGCTGCGGGCAGTGTCCGGTGGCGTCGAGCGTCACCAGGCGGCTTCCCGGAATCCGGGCCCGCACGAACTCGCCCACCTCCCGCGGAGCGATCGCGTCACTGGCGCACTGGGCCACCAACGTGGGCACCCCGACCAGGGCGAGATCCTCGCGGTGGTCGGACAGGAACGTCACCCGGGCGAAGACCCGGGCGATGTCCGGATCGGTGCGGCAGAAACTGTTGGTCAGCTCCTCGCCCAGTTCCGGTCGCTCCGGATTACCCATGATCACCGGGGCCATGGCGCCCGACCAGCCCAGATAGTTCGCGTCCAGCGATCCCAGGAGCTCATCGATGTCCTCGGCGTCGAACCCGCCCCGGTAACCGGTCGCGGGGTCGTCGACGAACCGCGGCGAGGGCGCCAGCAGCACGAGCCCGGCGAACGCCTCGGGCTCCCGGCCGGCGGCCACCACACCCATCATCGCGCTCACGGAATGCCCCACGAACGTCACGGGACCGAGCGCGAGCTCCCGGCACAGCTCCAGCACGTCCTCCACGTACCCGTCGAGCGTCGAGTACCGCTCCGGGCTCCATGCCGACAGATCGGAGTTCCCCGCGCCCACGTGATCGAAGAGCACGACGGTGAAGTCGCGCTCCAGCGCCGGGGCCACCAGACGCCACATGTTCTGGTCGCACCCGAACCCGTGCGCCAGCATCAGCACAGGCCCGCCGGGCCGCCCCGACACCGTCACATGGTTCCTATGTCGCACATCCATATGCAGCATCCTCGCAGACCGCAGGCGGTCCCCGTGGTCCGAGGACCTGCCCGGTACGGCTCGGTCCACGGCCGCGCCCGGCTCGCAGGGGTTCCTCCGTACGCCGTCAGGTGGACGCCACCGAAGCGGTGACGCGGGATGGCGGAGCGTCCCCCCACAGGATGCCCCGGCTGACCGAGCTGCGCCGCGCGCTGCCGGGAGCCCGTGCCCTGCCGGAAGTGCCGAGGCGATCCCGCTGCCCGCCGTATCCGTCGATGCCGTGCCGACGGGCAACGCCATGCACTGGTTCGACATGGCTGTCGCGGGACCCGAGATCGCCCGGGTCGGCGATTCACGCTCCCCATGCTGGCCGGCGTACTGCGCGTCCGGCGGTTGTGAGGGCCTCTCCTCGCAACGCGCCTCACGCCTATTCGGTGCGCAGGGCCGTGGCCGTTCGCGCCCTGGCGGCCCAGCCGGCCGGCAGCAGCGCGCCCAGGGCTGCGATGAGCAGGCCGCCCAGTACGAGGGGGATCAGTTCGGTCCCGTGGTAGACGGCGATGACGGAACCGGGGAGGCGGAGCCCCACGCTGTCGCCCATCGCGGGGAGGACCCAGCCGTGCAGGGCCACGCCGAGCGGCACGCCCAGGGCGCCCGCGACCAGTCCGGTCAGGACGACCGACGTGAGGACCATCGCGACGGTCTGCCGGGGCGTCATACCGAGCGCCTTGTGGACCCCGATCTCCCGGACGCGCTCGCGGGTGTCGAGCAGGACGCCGTTGAGCACGCCGAGCGCGGCGACGGCGACCAGCATCAGCGTGAGGATCGCGGACAGCGCGTTGAGCGTGACGACCATGTCGCCGCCGGCGCCGAGCCCGCCCGCCCGAGCGGTGACGCCGAGTGGCGCCAGGTCCTTGTTCAGCGCATCGACGTAGCCGGTCACCTCCGTACCCGACGCGACCGCGATGTGATGGCTCGTCTCCGTCAGGTCGGGATGGGCGCCCGCGAGTGTCGACACGTCGGTGAAGACCTGCATGCCGTCGTTGCGGGGGTCGAGAACCTCACCGACGATCCGGACCGTGACCGGCTCGGCCAGCCCGTCCAGGGTGACGGTGTCGCCGATACGGGTGCCGGTGGCGGCCAGTAAGGGGGTCGGTACCACGGCCTCACCGGGCTTGCCGGTACCGCGCCCGTCGCTACCGCGGCCGTCGGTTTCGGACCTGTTGAACCAACGGCCCGAGACCATCGTGTAGCCGCCCCAGGAAGCGTCTCCGGTGAAGGCGATCACGTCGACGGTGCCGGTCAGCCCGGAAACGGCCGCCCGTACCGTCGCCGCGCTGTAGTACTTCCCGGTTCCGGCGGCGGCCTCGACGGCGGTGGCGACCGCGGCGGGATCGGCCTTGGCCTCGGGCTGCTTCCCGGCGCCGGAGTCCCGAGGGTCTCGGGAGCCTTGCGGATCCTGCGCACCTGGCGGGCCCTGGGGTCCCTGAGGGCCGATGTCCGGCATGGGCGCGGGCACGACCACATCGGCGACGTCGTGCGCCTTCGCCTTCATCACCTGGCCGAGCGAGGCGCCCATCCCCACGGTGAACGTGACGGCGACGGTGCCGAACAGGATCGCCGTGCCCATGGCCAGCGCGCGGACGGGTCGTGCGAAGGGCCGGGCCAGGCCCAGGGCGACCGGCCGCGGCAACGGCAGCCGTCCGGCGACGCGGACCGCCCACCGGCCGCGTCCCGCCGAAGTCGTACGGCCCGTCGCGAGCGCGTCGACCGTACGCAGCCGGCCGGCACGCCACGCACTCGCCCACGCGGTCGCCGCCACCAGGCCGAGCACCCCGGCGATCACCGTGACGTCGACCCAGGGGGCGACGGCCAGGGACGAGGTGCCGTACACCTCCCCGGTCTCGGCCATGACGGGGACGGCGAGCAGATGGCCGACGACGACACCGAGGCCCGTACCGCCGACGGCCGGGATCAGCGCCTGACCCACGTACGCCCGCACGACCTGGGCCGGAGTGAAACCCACGGCCTTGAGGATGCCGATGCGGCGCGTTGCCGTGCCGACGGCCGACGCGACGATGTTGCCGACGATCAGCACCGACATGACCAGCCCCAGGGCTCCGAACGCCATGAGGAACGGCACGTAGACGGCGGTCTCGCGCTCGGCGGACTCCTTGACGGCGAGCCAGGACTGCTTGCCGAGGCTCGCTCCGGACGGCAGGGATCGGGTCACGGCCCTGCCGCCCGCGGTGATCTGCGCGGCGGTGTCCGCGTCGGTGAAGCGGTAGAGCATCTGGTAACCGCCGCTGCCGGGTGCCGTGAGCGCCGGCAGCTGGGACGGGACCACCCAGGCGTCGGCGCTCCGTGTGACCGAGCGGGCGACGCCGACCACCGTCAGTTCCGTACCGCCGGGCAGGTCGGGGAAGGTGATCTTCATGCCCAGGGTCGGGAAGAGCGGGGAGTCGGCGGACAGCGCGATCTCCCCGGAACGGGCGGGCCACCGCCCGTCGAGCAGCGTCACCTCGTCCACGTCCCGGCCGGGATCGCCCCGGCCTGCCACGGTCAACGGCCCGCCGGGGCCGGCTCCGTCCGACCGCGGGGTGACCGTTGTCGTACGGAACGGGCCTGCCGCGCTGCTCACTGCTTCGGCGCCCTTGGACTTCGACAACTGCCCGGCACTCACCCTGCCCGCGTCGAACCGCACGGACAGATGTGCGCCGTGCTGCTTGGCGAAGGCGTCGTCGAAGGGTGCGCCGGACACCACGAGCAGCGATCCGCCGAGGACGGAGACGGCGACCGCCATCATTGTGGCGAGCCCGATCACCAGCGTCTGCACACGGCGGCGCCGCACGCCCGAGCGCACCACCTTGCCGAGGGCACTCATCGACCGACCTCCGAAGCGACGGCCTGCGAAGCGGCGCTCTCCGAAGCGTCGGCCCGCGAGATGGCACCCCGCGAGATGGCACCCTGCGAGGTGGCGCTCTGCGAGGCGGCGGCATCCGATGCGACGGCAGTCGACGCGACAGCATCCGGCGCGACGGCATCCGACCGGACGTCCTCCCGGACGGCTTCGACGATCCGGCCGTCGGCGATCCGCACCGTGCGGTTCGTGCAGGACCGGGCCAGGGCGAGGTCATGCGTGACCACGACGAGGGTCTGGCCCTCGGCATTGACCTCGCGGAGCAGCCTGCTGACGTCCTGTCCGGCTGCCGTGTCCAGCGCGCCGGTCGGCTCGTCGGCCAGGAGCAGCGCCGGCCGGTTCATCAACGCCCGCGCCACCGCGACGCGTTGACGTTCGCCGCCGGACAACCGCCCCGGATGGGCGCGGGCGTGCCGGTCGATGCCCAGTAGTTCCAGGAGTTCCGCCGCCCGGCGGTCCGCCTCGCCGTGTGCCCTGCCCGCGAGGCGCGCGGGCAGGGCGACATTGTCGGCGACGGTCAGATCGTCGAGCAGGTTGAAGAACTGGAAGACCATGCCGACCTTCGACCGCCGGTAGAGCGCCGATCCGGCCTCGCCCAGCCGATCCACTCGCACCCCGTCCACGGTGACGGTCCCCGTGTCGGGCCGGTCCAGGCCCGCGATCAGATTGAGCAGCGTGGACTTCCCACTGCCGGAAGGGCCGAGGATCGCGACGGCCTCGCCGGGTCGCACGGTCAGTGACACCTCGTGCAGAGCGGGCGGGCCGTCGTCGTAGCGGCGGCTCACCTCCCGCAGTTCGATCACCGGCATGGTCACGAAATGCTCCTTGCGCTGGGGGAGTCGACTTCGTGAACGCTAGGAGCGCGACCGGCCCGTACACATCGCCCGCCCGAACCCATTGCGGTACCGCGCCGGGACGACTCCCCGGAACGTCATCCCTGCGATGTAGGCGGGCGATGTATCCCGCGCGGTGAGAACGACCATCAGGACGGACTCCGCCGGCCCGCGCGACGGCGACAATGAACCGGTGACGGACGCAGAACCGGTGACGGACATACGTACGACGCCGACGCGGCTGTGGGAAGCCGCCCGCCGGGCGGTCCGCGACGCCGGGCTGCCGAGCGGTCCACGGCTGCGGCCCACCCGTGGCGCCTGGCAGTTCGATGTGCTGACGGCCCTCGTGCTCGGCATCACCACCGTCTACTACGGCATCGACAACGCCGACAACGTCGTGATCCGTGAGATCGCGCCCGGCGTGGAACGTGTTGTTCCGCGTCCGTCCGGCCCCGCGGGCATGGCCTTCATGGTGACCCTCGCGGCCGTCGCCTCGGGTGCCCTGGCGCTGCGCCGCCGCTATCCGCTCGCCGTGCTGTACGTCGTGACGGCCGCGACCCTGGCGACACCGCAGAGCGTTCTGCGGCTGACCTTCTACGCGTACGTCATCGCCGTCTACAGCGCCGCCGTGTACAGCCCGTACCGGGTGGCGACCCTGGTGGCACTGCCGGTGTCGGTCGTCCTGGTCGGCACCTCGGGCAACTCGGTGACACCGATCGTCCCCAACGAGTACATCGCGCTGCTGATCCTGGTCCCCATGGCCGTGGCGGCGGTCGGGCTGCGGACCTGGAAACTCCGGACCGACGAAGGCCGCACGAGACTCTCCGCCCTGGAACGCGAACAGACCCGGGCACTGCGCCGGGCCGTCGAGCACGAGCGGGCCAGGATCGCCCGCGAGCTCCACGACGTCGTCACGCACAACGTCAGCGTGATGATCATCCAGGCGGGCGCCGCCCGCAAGATCATGAAGACCTCGCCCGAACAGGCGGGTGAGGCGCTGCTCGCCGTCGAGGCGGGCGGACGGGCCGCCATGACCGAACTCCGCCATGTCATGGGACTGCTCACCATGGCCGCCGAAGGCGCAGGCGAGGACGAGGACGCGGGCGGGGGCCGGACCAAGGTGACGGGCGACGGTACGCACCCGGCCGGTACAGCGGACCCGGCCGGTACAGCGGTGATGGAGCTGGCCCCGCAACCCGGCCTGGACCAGCTGGACCAGCTCGTCGGACGGGTCCGGGACACCGGACTGCCCGTCGCCCTGACCGTGACGGGACCGCCCCGCCCCCTCCCGCCCGGCCTCGAACTCGCCGCCTACCGCGTGGTCCAGGAAGCCCTGACCAACACCGTGAAGCACGCGTCCGGCGCCACCGCCGCAGTGACCGTCGAATACGGGCCGGAGCGGCTCCGGGTGGAAGTCACCGACACCGGTGGACGGCCGGGCACGGGCGCGGCAGCCGGAAGCGGCCGGGGGCTGATCGGTCTGCGTGAGCGCCTCGCCGTCCACGACGGAACCCTGAAAACCGGTCGGCGCCTGACCGGCGGCTACCGTGTGGAGGCCCATATACCCCTGGAGACAGTCCCCTTGGAGACACCGTGGACACCGTGACCGAGCCGCTGCGGGTGGTCCTCGCCGACGACCAGACCCTGGTCCGTACGGGATTCCGGCTGATCCTCGGTGCCGACGGCATCGACGTCGTCGCCGAGGCGGTCAACGGGACCGAGGCGGTCGAAGCGGTCCGTCGTACGCGTCCCGACGTGGTGCTGATGGACGTCCGGATGCCCGAGATGGACGGCTTGGAGGCCACCCGCCGTATCCTCACCGGCGCTCCCGGCGCTCCCGGCGCTCCCGGCGCTCCCGGCGCGCCGCGCGTCATCATCCTGACCACCTTCGACCTCGACCAGTACGTCTACGCGGCGCTGTCCGCGGGGGCCAGCGGCTTTCTCCTCAAGGACGTCACCCCCGAGCAGCTGACCGCGGCCATCCGCACGGTCCGTACCGGCGACGCCCTCCTGGCGCCCGCCATCACCCGCCGCCTGGTGCGGAGGTTCACCCGACGCGGCAGCGACGCCGCCGCCCTCCACCGCGACCTCGCCCCGCTCACCCCACGCGAACTGGAGGTCCTGGGCCTGCTGGCCCAAGGCCTCAGCAACGCCGAACTCGCCGCCCGCCTCCATCTGGCCGAGACGACCGTCAAGACGCACGTCGCCCGCATCCTCGCCAAACTCCGGCTCCGCGACCGGGTCCAGGCCGTCATCGTCGCCTACGAGACGGGACTCGTCAGCGCCGGCGCACACGAGGCAGCCGAGCAGCCCACCGGCCTCACCGGGCCCACACCCCCGGCCTCTGCGGGACTCGGCGCGGACGCTCAACCGGCCGCGTTCCCGAACCACTTCGGCAGGTGAGCGAGCAGGTCCCGCTGGTCGTCGCCTGCCCACGCCACATGGCCGTCCGGGCGCAACAGGACCGCGGATACGTCCAGTTGCCCGCCGACATCGGCGCCGGGGTCGATCACGTGGTCGATCCGGTCCGTCCAGCCCGAAACCGAGAGGCCCCCGGTCCGGTCGAGCAGCAGACCACGTCCTTCGTGCATCAGCGAGTAGAGGCGGCCGTGCTTCAGCTCGATGTCCCGCATACGGCGGCCGAGCAGGTCGTGGCCCTCGCCGAAGTCGTAGCGCACCCCGACCGCGGTGATCATCTCGGTCACGTACCGGTTCACCTCCTCGAAGTCCATCAGCTTCGAGAACAGCTCCCGCAGCGCGACCGCACCCGCGTCCGTCCCCAACAGCGTGATCTGCGCACGGGTGTTGTCGAGCACGCGGGCGCCCACCGGGTGCCGTTCGTCGTGGTAGCTGTCCAGGAGCCCGTCCGGTGCCCAGCCGTCGACCGCGGCGGCCAGCTTCCAGCCGAGGTTGAAGGCGTCCTGCACACCGAGGTTGAGCCCCTGCCCGCCGGTCGGCGGGTGGATGTGCGCCGCGTCGCCCGCCAGCAGCACCCGCCCGACGCGGTAGCGCTCGGCCTGCCGGGTGGCGTCACCGAACCGGGACAGCCAGCGCGGCGAGTGCACACCGAAGTCGGTGCCCGCGACGTCCCGCAGCCGCTGCTTGAACTCGTCGAGGGTCGGCGCGGTCGCCCGCTCCTCGGCCACCCCGTCGGCGGGCACGATGACGCGATGCGTTCCGTCGCCGTTGGGGATGGTGCCGAACCGAAGCTGGGTCTTGCGGACCTCCGCGACGACGGCGTCGACCGTCGCCGCGTCCGCGGTCAGTTCCATGTCGCCCAGCAGCGTCTCGACCGTGGCGGGCTCGCCGGGGAAGCCGACGCCGAGCAGCTTGCGCACCACACTGCGCCCGCCGTCGCACCCCACGAGATAGCGCGAACGAAGGCGTGTACCGTCCGTCAGCCCGACGGTCACCCCGTCCTCGTCCTGGCTCAGCCCGGCCACTTCACGGCCGCGCCGGATCTCGGCGCCGAGTTCCAGGGCCCGCTCTTCGAGCAGCCGCTCGGTGACCGGCTGCAGAGTGGACAGGCCGTACGGGTGGGCCGTGTCCAGCCGGTCCGGCCACGGCTTCATGATGCCGCCGAAGAAGCCGCCCACCTGGAACTTCTCGCTGACCGCGAGGAAGCGGTCCAGCAGCCCGCGCTGATCCATCATCTCGACGCTGCGCGTGTGCAGGCCGCGGCCCCGGGTCTCCGCGGTCGGCTCGGTCAGCTTCTCCAGCACCACCACGTGCACACCGTGCAGCCGCAACTCGCCGGCCAGCATCAGGCCGGTCGGTCCCGCGCCCACAACGATCACGTCAGTCATCAGAACCCCAACTCAACGACGTAGAAACTCCGAAGCCGGTCCCGTGGTTTTCGGCTTCGGCCGGTGATTCTGCGTCACGACCGGGGTCTTGCGGCAAGCCCCCCGGTGCGCTATAGCTTGAAGAAGGCAAGGAGCACACGACTCCTTGCCTTCTTCATTGCTCCGGACTGCCGAGCCGCGGACGGCCGCGCCCCCGGCAGCCGCCGTCTCCGCCGGTTACGGTCGGCGTGCGAGGCGGCCGGGCCACCAGACGGCCGGGCCGATGTCCCGTACCAGGGCCGGGACCAGCAGCGAGCGCACCACGATCGTGTCGAGCAGCACGCCGAAGGCGACGATGAAGGCGATCTGCGCGAGGAACGCGAGCGGGATGACGATCAGGGCGGCGAAGGTCGCGGCCAGCACCACCCCCGCGGAGGTGATCACACCGCCGGTGGCGATCAGTCCGCGCAACATGCCCTGCCGCGTGCCCAGTTGCAGTGTCTCCTCCCGCACGCGCGACATGAGGAAGATGTTGTAGTCGACGCCGAGCGCGACGAGGAACACGAACCCGTACAGCGGTACCGAGGCGTCCGTACCGGAGAAGCCGAAGCCGTGCCGGAACACCAGGCCCGCGATCCCGAGCGTGGCGAGGTAGTTCAACGCCACGGTGGCCACCAGGATCACCGGCAGCAGGAGGCAGCGCAGCAGGACGACGAGGATCAACAGGATGATCGCCAGGACGACAGGGATGATCAGCGTCCGGTCGTGCTCCGCGGTGCGCTGGGTGTCGTACTGCTGCGCGGTGTAGCCGCCGACCAGGGCGTCGGCGTCGGCCGTGTGCAGCCGGTCGCGCAGCTTCTGCACCGTGTTCTTCGCCGCGTCGCTGTCGGGCGCGGCGTCCAGGACGGCGTCGATGCGTACCCGGCCGTCCACGACCAGCGGCTTCCCGCCCGGCCGACCCGACGAGGTCACCGCCTGTGCCTGGGCGACCCCCTTCGTGGAGGCGGCGGCGCGCGTGACCTCCGTACGCCGGTCCTCGTTCGCGATGATCACGACCGGCTGGCCGGAGCCGCCGGGGAAGTGCCTGCCCAGGGTCTCCTGCGCCGCGACGGACGGTGCGTCGTTGACGAACAGCTCGTCCAGGGGCACTCCCTTCGACTGCAGCGCGGGGAAGAACGCGGCACCCGCCACGAGCAGCGCGGCGGAGGCCATCCACAGCCGCCGGGGTCGCGTGTCGACCCAGTGGGCGACGCGCCGCCAGATCCCGTGTCCGCCCGTCTCCGCGTCGGCCGAGCGGGGCTTGGCGGGCCAGAAGGCCACCTTGCCCATGAGGGCGAGCACCGCGGGCAGGAACGTCAGGGTCGTCAGTACGGCGCACACGATGCCGATCGCCCCGACGGGACCCAGCGCACGGTTGTTGGTCAGATCGCTGAGCAGCAGGGCGAGCAGCCCCAGGGCGACGGTCGCGGCGCTGGCGGTGATCGCGCCGAAGGAGTCGCGCAGCGCCTTCCACGCGGCGTGGAACCGGTCGTCGCTGCGCGCGAGTTCCTCTCGGAAACGCGCCGTCAGCAGGAGGGCGTAGTCGGTCGCGGCGCCGATCACGAGGATCGAGAGGATGCCCTGCACCTGGCCGTCCACGCGCACGATGTCGTGGTCGGCCAGCACATAGACGATGGCGCAGGCGATGCCGAGGGCGAAGACGGCGCTGATGATGATCATGAAGGGCAGCAGAACGCTGCGGTAGACCAGCAGCAGGATGAGCAGAACGGCTGCCAGGGCCACCCCCAGCAGGATTCCGTCGATGCCCGCGAAGGCCTCGCCGAGGTCCCCCTGGGTGGCCGCGGGCCCGGCGATCTGGACGCGTGTCCCGGAGACGTCACCCGCGGCCCGCTCCAGCTCGTCCAGCACCTCGCCGAGCCGTTCCCCGAGATCCGGGCGCAGCGGGACCACGCCCTGCAGGGCCGCCCCGTCCTGCGAGCGCAGGGCCGGTGAGGGCCTGCTCTCGACGCCCTCCACATCGGTGAGCGATTCCAGGACGCGGGTCGCGGAGTCCTGTTGGGCCGTGGAGACCTCGCCGCCGCCGTCGGCGGTCCAGACGAGGACGGCGGGCAGGGTCTCCCGCTCGGCGAAGGCCTTCTGCCGCTCGATGACCTTGGTGGACTCGGCGTTCTGTGGCAGGAAGGCGGCCTGGTCGTTCGTGGACACGTCCCCGAGCTTGCCCGCGTAGGAGCCGAACGCTCCGCCGAGGCCGAGCCAGACGACGACGAGAACAAGGGGGACCAGCCATCGGGCGGGTCGGCGCACGGTGTTCATTGACTTTCTCAACAGTTTTCCCAACAGGCGTGGCGCAGGACAAGGGCCGGGATACGGCCGAGGGCAAAGATATCTCAAAGAGGAAGTATCTCAACCATTGAGAGATATTATCCTTGTCCCATGCAGCCCAACAGTTCGGACAGCCATGAAGGCCCCGCCAGCGATCTCCAGGCCTACGCCGTCCTGCTGCGCGCGCTGAACAGCGAGTTCAACCGGATCGCCCACTCGTTTGCCCAGGCCAAC
Organism: Streptomyces sp. NPDC127119; assembly: GCF_042677425.1. Classification (NCBI taxonomy): domain Bacteria; kingdom Bacillati; phylum Actinomycetota; class Actinomycetes; order Kitasatosporales; family Streptomycetaceae; genus Streptomyces; species Streptomyces sp. NPDC127119. The sequence goes on from NZ_JBHXTO010000002.1 coordinate 182,933, forward strand.
GAACTGCATGCCACGGACGTCCACGCGCTGGCCGCCATCCTGGACGCCTCGGCGACCGACGGTGAGCCGATGACGCCCTCGCGTCTGCGGGAGCGCCTCGACCTCACCTCAGGAGCCGTCACGGCCTGCCTGGACCGGCTCGAACGCGCGGGCCACATCAGCCGCACGCGCGAGAGCACCGACCGAAGGGTGGTCCACCTCACCTACAACGCGGGCGCCCGTGCGCTCGCCCGTGAGTACTTCAGCCCGCTGGCGCGCAGCACGGAGGCCGCGCGCCAGAAGTTCACCCCCGAACAGCTGGAGACGATCGCCGACTTCCTCCACGCCCTCAACAGCGAACTGAGCAACGAGCGCTGACCGGGCGTCCGTTCGGTCAGGGAGCCCGGACCGCGTCGCTCTCGGGAAGTCGTCCGACGACCTTCGCGTCGCTGTTGCGGGGAGCACGGACGGCGAGGAAGCGTCCGTCGGCCTTGGCGCGCAGCGGCCCCGACGCCTCGATGCGGCCGACGGACCTGCTCCCGGCGGCCAGCAGGTACGAGGATCCGGAAGGGGCCCGCCAGCCGACGTCGGCCAGCACGTTCTGGCCGAACCGGCTGCACTCGGCGGTGTTCGCGCGGACACCTGCGGAGCGGGCGGGTCCGGTCCCCGGGCCGAGGAACAGGTACTCCACGCGACCGGGGCCGCGCCAGGTGTCGGCGCGGGCACAGACCCAGGTGGCCCGTCCGGCGCTCTCGGGCAGATCCTGCTGGGCGAAGACCCAGTGGTTCACCGCGCGCACCCCCTGGCCGCGCAGTCCGTCCAGCCGGCAGGCGGTGCGTGCCCAGCCCCGCAGCGCGTCCGGGCCGGTGGCCTCCCGGGGCGGGCGCGGACGCTCCCCCGGCTCCGGCGGCGGCATGTAGGTCAGATGGACGGGCGAGACACCGCCGAGGTCGGTGAGCAGGAACGCGTGCTTCTCGACGATGCGGGTCGAGGACCGCAGCTGCACGACGGGCCAGGTACGGCAACCGCCGTCGGCCGACGGCACCGGCAGGGGCTCGGTGAGGCCGGTACGGGACCGGGACACGTCCCGGGCCGGCGTGTCGGGTGCCAGCAGATCGCGGGTCCCCGCCTCGGCGATCCACGGCGCCAGCAGCATCCGTACGGACGTGGGAGTACGGGAGACGACGACCGCGGCGGCGGTCGTCACGCCGGCGCCGTCGGTGAGGGCGGACACCAGCTCGGGCGGGCCGTCGCCGTCCAGCGGTTCGCTGTAGCGCACGGTGGTCAGGTCGTCGTGCAGGACGACGACCGCGCGTCCGTCGACGTCGTCGGCGAACAGCAGATGCGGCGCCCGGCCCGTACCGGTGGACGCCGCTCCCGCCTCCTGCGACCGCAGTCCCCGCCAGGACGGGTCCGACCAGGCCCGCAGGGCGCGCTCCAGCAGCGCCCGGTCGCCGGTCCGTGCGCCGCGGGCGGGCCAGGCCGTGAAGTCGACCCGGGAGGTGTCCGCCCAGACGTCGGCGGGCGTGTGGCGCAGCAGCGCGACGTCCGTCGCCTTCGACGCCGTGCGCTGACGTCCGCTCTCGGTGGGGACACCGCTGTCGCCCGCGAGGGAGAGGGAGACGGCTCCGACGCACGCGGCCAGCAGAGCGCCGGTCACCGCCGTGCGCACCCGGTGTCTGCGGCGGAGCAGATCGGTCGGCCGTGCGTGCAGCAGACAGGGGTCGAACTCCGGGGCGAGCAGCGCGGACACGGGTGTCCCGGAGCCGCCGGCCGCGGACATCGGCCGAGGCTCGGTGGACGCGTCCGCCGCACCCGTGCCGCCGTCGGTTCCCGAGGGGTGCGGGCCGCTCTCGTCGATCAGCCGCCGGGCGGCCAGGAGGGCTTCCGCGGGCTCGGCCACGCCGGTGTCCCGCAGGACGGCAGCCGCCTCGTCGGCGGAGAGCTTCTCCAGGACGAGCAGTGCGACGGCCGCCCGCACCGGCCAGCGGGCCTGCGCGAGGGCGCGGTCCAGCAGCAGTTCCTCGGCGCCGCCCGCCTGGGGGAAGACCCGCAGCCCCCACACCGCCGGAAGCGCGGGGCGCCCCGCCCACCGCCGGGGGAGCGGACCGGGCCGGGCGTCCTGGGCCAGGGCCGCCCGCAGTACGGACGTCCGCAGCGTCCCGTACTCGTCCGGAGCCGTGTCCCGGGCGTCGCCCGCGCGCCGCCGGCCCGGTATGGCGGGCCCGCGGTGGGGCAGCGCCCGCTGTACGAGGCCGTGGGCGGCGAGGACCCGCCGGTGGCGGCCCGGCGAGCGGGGGAGGGTTACGTAGACCAGTCGGACCAACCGCGGGTAGTGCTCCATGAGCGCGGCTTCCGCGCGCCGCACATCGAGCACACGCAGGTCGCCGTCCGAGGGGGTGTGCCAGCGCACAAACATGATCGCTTAGCTCTTTCGGGGGATGAGAAAGATCTGTCAGTACGGTCAAACGAGTGATCTTCGATGCCGTCACCTTGGCCGCCGTAAACCGGTCAGGCCCCCGGCCCGTCCGAACCCGGCCGACTGTGAAGGCTGTTACCTGATGTGACGCGTGATGCGGGTGGTGCGGTACAGCACGTACTCCAGCGGACCGCGCCGGAAATACCGCGTCCAGACGGTCGCCAGCAGCATGGCCGCCGTGACGAAGGCGGACAGCGCGACCAGGGCGGGGCCCGGCTTCTCCTCCATGCCGACCACGTGGATGGCGAGGATGTGCGCCACGTACGCGGTCAACGCGATCATGCCGACGGCGGCGACCGGCCGGGCCAGCCGGGTCAGACGCGGCATCCGGGCGGCGACGGTGACACAGGCCGCCACCACGAGCAGGGCGACACCGGTGTTGCCCAGGACGGAGAACGTGGTCTGGCTGTGGGGCGCGCCCACCAGCAGCCACACGGCCGGGGTCTCGTCGCTGGGATAGCCGACGATGTCCGACCACCAGGCCGACGACGCCCCGCCGCCGTCCGTGGCCGCGGCGATCGTGGAGAAGGCTCCCGGCACGAGGTGCAGGGCCAGCCAGGAACCGCCGTAGCCGAGCACGGCCAGCCCGCCGCCGGTCAGGGCGATCCGGGTACGGGTCCGGGCCTGGGTGAGATCGAGGCGGGCGACCGCCATGCCCGCGATCATGAACGGCATCCAGGTGAGCGCCGGATACGAGCCGGTGAACAGAAGTTCGAGCAAGCCGTCGGTGCCGCTGACGCGCGCCAGCGGATCCGCCGCGATGATCGTGTCGGCCCAGTCGCCGCCTTGGATCGCCTGCTGGATCACGTACAGCAGTCCGGGCAGGATCAGGGCGCCCGCCGCGGCGAGCAGCGCCAGGGTACGGGCGCGCAGCCGGTGCAGCGGCAGGACGAGCAGGAAGATCAGCCCGTAGAACGCGAGGATGACCTCGACGTCGGTGTCCAGGGCGGTGAGCGCGTAGCCCGCGGCGATCAGGATCAGCGCGCGCAGCACGATCCGGCCCACCGCCTGCCGTCCGGCCCGGCCGGTGTGCGGGTGCGGGCGGCCGGTGATGAGGACGAGGGAGAACCCGGCGAGCAGCGCGAACAGGGCGGACGACCGGCCGCGGGCCAGCTCGGCGAGGAAACCCACCGGCCCGCCCACGGCCGGCTCGGGGCCCACATGGGCGGCGTACATGCCGAAGACCGCCAGGCCGCGGGCGATGTCCAGACCGATGAGCCGGCCGGCTGAAGGCGTGAGGGGGACGCCGGCCGGCCGGCTCGGCCGCGGGACCGGCGAGGGAAGGGCCGGTGCGGGGGCTGAGGACGGGGTGTGTGTCATGGGTTTCAGGCTGACGCGGCGCACCCGTCCGGGCCCATCCGGCAAGTGGCCGCCATCGTCCAGCCGACCGGCTGGACGCCCGCCGTCGCCCAGCCGGAAACGTCGCCGAGGGAACCCCCGGGCGGTCTCCCGCGTGGTACGAAACCCTCAAGCGGTCCACGTCGATAGGGGCGCACGTGATACGCGTACTGGTGGTCGACGACGAAGCGTTGATCCGCACGGGCTTCGAGCACATCCTTTCCGCGGTCGACGACATCGAGGTGGTCGGCGCCGTCGTCGGCGGCCAAGCGGTCGCGGCGGCAGGCCGGTTGACGCCCGACGTGGTGCTGCTGGACATCCGGATGCCGGACGTGGACGGGCTGAGCGTGCTGGCCCAGCTGCGGCTTCTGCCGGCGCCGCCGGTGGTGGCGATGCTCACCACGTTCGACATGGACGAGTACGTGGCCGCCGCACTGCGCTCGGGGGCGTCCGGGTTCCTCCTCAAGGACACCGACCCCGTGCAACTGCCCGTGCTGGTACGCACGCTGGCGCAGGGCGGAGTCGTGCTGTCCTCCTCCATCACCCGCACCGTCGTGAACGGCTATCTCGCCAGTGGCCCCCAGCAGGCCGCCCTGCGCCGCGTCACCCGGCTCACCGGCCGCGAGAAGGCCGTGCTGATCCTCATCGCGGAAGGGCTGCCCAACGCCGCCATCGCCTCACAACTGCACCTGAGCACCGGCACGGTCAAGGACCACGTGAGTGCCCTGCTGTCCAAACTGCGGGTGGGCAGCCGGGTCCAGGCCGCCCTGCTGGCCGAACGCGCGGGGCTGCTCAAACCGCCGGGCGCCCAGGGGGAAGGGTGAGGTCCCGCGCGCACGACGGCGGTCGGGCGCACTCCGCCGCGCACCCGGAGGACCGGGCGAAGTGTGCCGCGCGCCCACGGCAGTGGGTCGCGGCCCGGCGCGTTCCGGCCCCCATGATGGACGTCCTGCTCATCGGCATCTCCCTGCTGGACATCTGGGTGCACGTCGAGGCCGACGACCCGCAGCGCAGAGCCGTCGCGGTACTGGCCGCCGCCGCGCTCTCCCTGCGCCGCCACCTTCCGCTGGTGGCCTTCCTGTGCGCCCTTCCCGCGACCCTGGTCAGCGACGCGGTGTTCGCCACCCTGGCCGCGCTGTACGCCCTCGCCTCGCTGAGCCGGAGCCGGGTGCTCCTGGTGGTCTGCGCACTGCTGTTCGCCGCCTGCGACATCACCTGGTGGACGTGGCCCTCGCCGACGTTCGCCGACTTCACCGACCCGTCCGACCTGATCACCGTCACCTACAGCCTGGCCACCGCGGCGGCGCCGGTCTTCCTCGGCCAACTCGTACAGGCCCGCCGCGAACTGTCACTGAGGCTGGCCGAGATCTCCCGGGCGCGCGAGCACGGACGTGAACTGCTGGCCCAGAGCGTGCTGGCCAAGGAACGCGCGCAACTGGCCCGGGAGATGCACGACGTGGTCTCCCACCAGGTCAGCCTCATCGCGGTCCGCGCGGGAGCACTGCAGGTGGGCAGCCAGGAGCCGATGGCGCAGGAGGCCGCGGCCACCATCAGACGGCTGAGCGTGCAGACCCTGGAGGAACTGCGGCACATGGTGAGCGTGCTGCGCGCCGCGGGCAGCCGCCCCACGGAACTGACCCCGCAGCCGTCCCTGGCCGATCTGCAGCGGCTGGTCGACACCAGCGGTATCGAGACCGAGCTGCACGCCGACCTGCCGGACGCCCTGCCCGCGACCATTCAGCGCGCCGTCTACCGCACCGTGCAGGAGGCCCTCACCAATGTCCGCAAGCACGCCCCCGGCGCCAGGGCCACGATCCGTATACGGCTCGTCGAGGGGACGGTACGGGCCGCCGTCACCAACACCGCGCCCACCCGGCCCGCCCTGCTGCTGCCCGGCGCCCACCACGGTCTGGCCGGCCTGCGGCAGAGAGCCGAGCTGCTGGGCGGGACCGTCATCGCGGGCCCCGCCGCCGACGGCGGGTACGAACTCCATCTGTGCCTGCCGCTCCAGCAGACGCGGTGAGGGTGCGACGGTCTCCTCTCAGCGGAAGTTCACATCGCTGCACATGAAGAACGTCTGGTCCATGTGCGACGCCTGCCAGATCGTGTAGACGACGTGGCGGCCACTGAGGCCCGAAGTGCTCACGTCGACGGCGTAGTTCTGGCCGGGGGCGTACTTGCCCGTCCGGACGGCCAGTTGCATATCGTCCCAGGTCAGGGGTTGGGTGGCGGGGTCGAAGCCCTGGCGGGTGACATAGACGAGTATGTAGTCGGCGCCGTGGTTGGCCTGGTCGTACAGCTTCACGGTGAAGTTGGCGCCGAGGTCCGTCGTCTTCCAGGCGCCCACGGCGTCGAGGGAGTTGTAGCGACCGCTCTCGGTGTGGCCGGCGCTGCACAACTGCCCGTCGGGGACGACCGCCTCGAAGTCACCGGCGGAGCCGTTGCGGTAGAGGCCGTTCCAGTTCCACATGGCGTTCGGGTTGTCCTGCCAGGCCTGCCAGCACATGGGGTCCTCCTGTGCCATGGCGGGGTTCTGGAAGTCGCTTCCCCAGCGGAGCCAGCAGCCGTAGTTGCGGGACGCCGGGTCGACCACCGAGCCGTGGGCGTGTGCCGGTGCGCTCCAGGGGATCAGGCAGAGCAGCACGGCGGCGAGCAGGCTCAGGGTGAGGGTCGCGCGAGACGGAAGGACGCGCTCATGACAAGTCAAGGTGTGCTCCTTTCGGGTGGGTGCTCTTCGTGCTCTTCGGGTGTGCACTGGATGCGTGGGAGCGCTCCCGCGCCACCCAGGCTCGGTGCGGCGAAACGGAATGGCAACACTCGATTGCGCCAGATTCACACCCGGGGCCGACGAGCTACGTCGCCAACGCGGCGAAAGCCTCGTCGAGGAGTTCGACGAGGTTCAGGTGTCCGTCCGAGCCGATCCAGTGGTCCTGGGCGACGTTGAGGCAGTCCAGTGCGGCCGCGGCCCGGACCGACTGGGCGAGCGCCGGAGGGCCGGAGGTGCCGGCGCGGTCTGCCAGGGCCCGGGCGAGCGCGGGTCGCCAGCGGTGCTGCTTCTCCAACTGGCGGGCGCGCAGACCGGGATGGTCGGCGACCAGCCGGGCCGTGGCCAGCGCGCCGACCGGATCACGGCGGTGGCGCTCCAGGAGGACGTCCAGGGCGTGCCGCAGTGCCGACCAGTCGTCCTCGTCGGCGGGCCGCTCCCGTAGGGCCGCGGCGACCTTCAGGTCCAGGCCGTCGTAGGCCGCGAGAACCGCGTCCTCCTTGGTGCCGAAATAGCGCAGCAAGGTGCTGCGCGAGACGTCGGCCGCTCGCGCGAGGTCGTCCAGGGTGACCTGGTCGAAGCCCTCGCGCCGGAACAACTCGAAGGCCACCTGGGCCAGTTCGGCTCGTACGGCCGCCCGTGCGATGTCCCTGGTCCTGCCGCGTCCGCCCGTGTCCACGTCGGGATCCTATCCGCGAGAACGGCTTGCCCAGAAGGAGACTCGGTAACTAATCTGACACTCAGTTCCACATACGGCGCCTCGGTGCACTGGGTGCGCCGAGGTCGTACCCCCACCAGGAAATGAGCCCCGTCACCCATGACCGCGACACTGGGATCCGCCGTCCACGTCCCGACTCCGGACGGAACGGCCGACGCCTATCTGGCCCACCCCGACGACGGCGCACCGCACCCACCCGTCCTGCTGTACATGGACGCCTTCGGTCTGCGGCCGCATCTCGAAACCATGGCGGACCGGCTGGCCGGGGCCGGATACACCGTGCTGGTCCCCAACGTCTTCTACCGCTTCGGCCCGGCGCCGGTCGTGCCGCTGCCCGAGTTCATCAACCCCGCCGACCGGCCGGAGATCTTCCGCAGCATCGGTACGGCCGCCCGGACGCTCACCCCCGAGGGAGCCATGCGCGACGCGGCCGCCTACCTGGACTGGCTCGCCGCGTCGCCCCTCACCACGGACGGCCCCGCGGGCCTCACCGGCTACTGCATGGGGGCGGGCCTGGCGCTGCGTACGGCGGGCACGTACCCGGACCGGGTCGCCGCCGCGGCCGGTTTCCATGGTGCCCACCTCGCCACCGAAGCGCCGGACAGTCCGCACCGCGTGGCCGACCGCATCACGGCCGAGGTGTACTTCGGCCACGCCGACCAGGACTCCACCAACCCGGCCGAGCAGATCGAGCGCCTGGAGAAGACGCTCACCGAGGCCGGGGTGCGCAACCGCACCGAGGTGTACGCCGGCGCCCAGCACGGATTCACCCAGGCCGATACGGCCATGTACAGCGCCGAGGCGTCCGACCGGCACTGGACGGCACTCCTCGACCTCCTGTCCCGCCGCCTCTGACGTCGGCCGGGATGTCCGCTCAGGGTGTGAGCGCGGTGCGACGGGCGGCGAGGTCAGTCGGCCACGGTCCACGGCGAGCCGTACTTCTGCGTCAGCGGTGCGATCTCCTCGGCCGAGAGAAGCCGCGGGGCGCGTTCGCCGAGTGCGAGGAGGAGCGCGGAGACCTCTTCCAGCTCCACCGCCGACTCCACCGCCAAGGACATCGAGGGGCCCGCGACGACCGGGCCGTGGTTCTGCAGCAGAGCCGCCCGGAAAGGGAACGGCAGGGACTCCATCAGATCGGCCTGTCCGCTGTCGCCGGGCGCGGCATAGGGGAGCAGGGGGGTCTGGCCGACGCGCATGACGAAGTACGGCGTCAGCGGGGGTATGGCGCTGCGCTCGTGCCAGGCGGGCAGGCACGACACGGCCGCCGCGTGGCGCGAGTGCAGATGGACGACGGCCCGGGCGGACGCGTCGCGGCGGTAGAACGCGGTGTGCAGCGGGAACTCCTTGGACGGCTTCGGCCCGTTGAGGTGTGCTCCCGACAGATCGAGGACGCTGAGTGCCTCGGGATCGACGCGGGACAGATCCGTACCGGTGGGAGTCAGATAGATCCGGGAGTCCTCGCGGACGCTCAGGTTGCCCGAGGAGCCGGGGCTGAGGCCGAGCGCGGCGAGGTGGGCGCCCGCGGCCGCGAGTTCGGTCCGCGGGTCGTTCCGTCGCGGGACGTTCAGCGGGGCGTTCATACGAGCGTGCTCCAAGCCTCGGTGAAGATGTCCGGGGCACCGAAGTTGCCCGACTTGAGGGCCACGTCGACGACGTGGCCGTCCTCGGTGTGTCCAGCGGTGTGGTGCCTGGTGGCGCCGGGTCCGTCGTCGCCGTTCCGGGCGGTGACCTGGGCGCGGGCCCAGGTGACGCCCGGGGCGATAGGGGACCCGATGGTGAGCGTGCGCACGCCGAGCGCGGTGATCACCGAGCCGGACGTCTCCCCGCCCGCGACGAGCAGCCGTCGTGCGCCGGCCGCGACCAGGCGCGTGGCGCAGGCGGCCAGCGCCCTCTCCACCAGCTCCGACGCGGCGGGGGAGTCGTCCAGGTCGCTCAGGTCGCCGACGGCGTAGAGGAGGGGTGGCCGCCGCGGGTCGTGCTCCCAGCACGCGCGGGCGAACGCGACCAGGCCGTCGACCGTGGCCTCGAAGTCGGCCCGCAGCGCGGCGAGGTCGAGCTTGCGGTGCGGCAGGTGCGCGCGGCCGTGCGCCACCTGGGCGCGGGTGGCCGAGGACGCGCTGCCGGAGAGCACGACGGCCGGATCGCCGGGACGCGACGCGGCTGCCACGCGTGCGGCCCCCGGCCGCGGACCGGTCAGGCCCAGCGCGAGTCCCGCGGCGCCGGTGACGAGCGGGTGGTGCGCGGTGGCCGCCGAGATGGTCCGCAGATCCTCGTCCTCGGTGGCGTCCACCACGACGAGCGCGTCGGCGAGAGCGGGATCGTCCAGCGCCGACGCGAGAGCCGCGGCCCCGGCCCGTACGGTGTCGAGGCCCACGAGCCGTACCGGATGCGTGGTCTGCGGTGTCAGCAGCCGCCCCACGTGAGAGTCGCGCATCGGGGTGAGCGGATGGTGGCGCATCGGGCTCTCGTCGAGCAGCTCGTCGTGGACGAAGAGCCTGCCGCGGTAGACGGTGCGGCCGGTGGCCGGGAACGACGGTACGACGACGGCGCGCCGTTCCCCGATCGCGTCCAGCAGCGCGTCGGCCACAGGGCCGATGTTGCCCTCCGCCGTCGAGTCGAAGGTCGAGCAGTACTTGAGGTAGAAGCGCCGGCAGCCGGCCGCCCGCAGGGCGCGCAGCGCGGCGAGCGAGGAGCCCACGGCCTCGGTGACCGGCGCTGTACGCGATTTGAGCGCAATGACGACCGCGTCCGCGTCGTCCACCGCGGTGCGCCCGGGTTCGTCGGCGATGCTGTCGGAGCCGACGGCCACCACGGTGCGGTAGCCGCGGGCGACCAGCATCGTGGCGAGATCCGTCGCTCCGGTGAAGTCGTCGGCGATGGCCCCGAGGGTCGGCATCGGGCCTCCTTGCGAGGGGTGGGCGGATTCCTCTGGACATGACCGGGGGCCGTGACCAGGGACGTGTGAAAAAATGTTAACAGACTTTACGTGGATGGGATCTGCTGATACATCTTGTTAACGAGCAGCGCATCGCGCTCGTCATCCAGGAGGGTCCATGAACTTGCACCATCTGTTCGCCGACACCGGGAACCGGACCGTGCGCTACGCACTGTCCGGAGCCGGCGGCGGCTTCGCCCGGACCCTGCTGGCGCAGACGCCCCGCATCCCCGGGCTGGCCCCCGCCGTCCTGTGCGACCGCGACGTACCCCGGCTGCACGCGATGCTCCTGGAGCTCGGATACAGCGCCTCGGATCTCGACGTCTGCACCACGGCGGACGAGGTGGCCGCCGCCGCGCAGGCCGGACACATCGCCCTCGTCCAGGGCGGCTCACTGCTGTCCGCCGCGCCCTGGGACATCCTCGTCGAAGCCACCGGCAGCCCCGCCGACGGCTACGCGATGGCACGCGAGGCGCTCACCGACGGCCGGCACGTCGCCATGGTCAGCAAGGAGGTCGACTCCGTCGCGGGCCTCCACCTCGCCGACCTCGCGAAGGACAACGGCGTCGTCTACACGACCGCGGACGGCGACCAGCCCGCCAACCTCATCGGCCTCGTGACCTGGGCCGAGCTGCTCGGCCTCGACATCGTGGCCATCGGCAAGTCCAGCGAGTACGACCTCGTCCTCGACCCCGACCGGGGCACGGTCACCCAGCTCGACACCACCGTCCCCGCACCGGAACTCGCAGCACTCCTCGCCCTCGGCGACGACGTACGAGCCACCCTCGCCGCCCGCGCGGCGGCCGTGTCCGCGCTGCCGGTCGGCGCCACCGCCGACTACTGCGAAATGGCCGTCGTCGCCACGAACACCGGCTTCCGCCCCGACGTCGAGCGCCTGCACTACCCGGTCGCCCGCATCGCGGAACTCGCCGACGTCTACGCCCTGCGCGAGGACGGCGGACTGCTCCACCGCGCCGGAGCCGTCGACGTGTTCAGCGCGCTGCGGCTGCCGGACGAGGCGTCCTTCGCCGGCGGCGTGTTCGTCGTGGTCCGCACCGGCGACCCGGCCACCTGGGAGACCCTGCGGGGCAAGGGACACGTCGTCAGCCGCGACGGCCGCTACGCCGCGATCTATCTGCCGTACCACCTCATGGGCGTCGAGACCCCGGTCTCCCTGCTCTCCGCGGTCCTGCACCACCGCCCCTCCGGAGGCACCGACCCGCGCGCCCACGCCGCGCTCGCCGGCCGCGCCCAGCAGGACCTGCCCGCCGGGACCGTCCTGCACATGGGCGGCCACCACCACGACGTGACCGACGTCCAGGCCGTGCTGCTGCGCGACGAGGACACCCCCGCCGACGTCGCCCCGCTCTACCTCGCCGCCCACAGCACGCTCGCCCGCCCGGTCGCCGCCGGTGAACTCATCCGGCTCGCCGACCTCGCCGACGCCGACGAGAACCTGCTGGAGGCCTGGACCCTGGGCCGCGCCTCCCGCGCCAGCGCCCGCGTCACCGGCACCGCCGACCACACCGACTCCGCGGCGGGGAGGGTCGGCTGATGGACACGGACATCCAGCATCTGCTCCTCGGCGTGGCGGCCGTCGCCGTCCTGATCGTGCTGATCACCAAGGCCAAACTGCACCCCTTCCTGGCGCTCAGCATCTCCGCGCTGGGCCTGGGGCTCGCCGCCGGGATCGGACCGGGCAAGACCGTCGAGTTCTTCCAGACCGGCTTCGGCGACGCGCTCAAGAGCACCGGCCCCACCATCGGCCTCGGCACCATCCTCGGCGGCATCCTGCTGGGCTCCGGCGGCGCCGACCGCATCGCGACCGTGTTCATCGGAGCGCGGCCGGTCAAGTGGATCCCCACCGCGATCACCGCGGCGGCCCTCCTCATCGGCATGCCGCACCTGTTCGACGTCAGCTTCGTGATGCTCGTACCCCTCGTGTACGCGGTCGCCAAGCGCACCGGCACCCATCTGCTGTACGTCGGACTGCCGATGGCCGCCGGCCTCTACATCTCGCACGGTCTGCTGCCCCCGCACCCCTCACCGACCCTCGCCGTCTCCGCCTACGGCGCCAACACCGGCCTGACCATCATGTACGGCCTGATCATCGGCATCCCGATCGCCGTCATCAGCGGGCCGTTGCTCACCAAGGTCGCCAGCCGCTGGTTCGGACCTGCCCCCGACCTCGACAAGGGCCCCGTACCCGAGCCCGAGCCGCTGCCCGAGAACCAGCGCCGGCCCGCGTCCTTCACCCTGGCGCTGATCACGGTCCTCCTGCCCCCGGTCCTCATGCTGATCGGCACGGTCGGTACGTCCCACACGGCCGAGGGCACCCTGCCGTACGCGTTCTTCGAGGCCTGCGACTCCTCCGTGCTGTCCCTGCTGGCAGCCGTCGTGTTCGCCTTCTTCGCCCTGGGCGTCCGCTCCGGCTTCGGCCTGGGGCAGCTCCAGAAGATGGCGGGCAAGGGCCTCGGCCCGGTCGGCGGCATCGTCCTGATCCTCGGCGCGGGCGGCGGCCTCAAGGCCATGCTGACCGCCACCGGCATCGACAAGCTCATCTCGGACTATGCCGTGGACTGGTCGATACCCCCGCTGCTGCTCGCCTGGCTCGTCGCCGCGCTGCTGCGGATCTGCCTGGGCTCGGCGACGGTCGCGACCGCCGCGGCCACCGGTATCGTCGCGCCGCTGCTCGGCGCGTACCCGGGGCTCTCTCCCGAACTGATGGTGCTGGCCAGCGCTTCCGGCGCCGTGATGCTGTCCCATGTGAACGACTCGGGCTTCTGGCTCTTCAAGGAGTACTTCCAGCTCTCGGTGTCCCAGACCTTCCGGACCTGGACACTGATGCTCTCCCTGCAGTCACTGCTCAGCCTGGGTGGAGTATTGCTCCTGAGCACGTTCGTCGGCAGCTGACGCGCGAGCCGGTGAGACCAGTCTTGGTGGACAACAGGAAGGACCATCGACGATGGCCGAGGACCGCTCCCTCCCGCTGATTCCCGACCAGCGGCGTGAGCAGTTGCTGAAGCACCTGCGCCGCGACGGAGTGCTCAGCGTCCAGCAGATCACCCAGCTCCTCGGTGTCTCGCACATGACCGTCCGCCGTGACATCGCCGAACTGGAGCGCCAGGGACAGGTCTTCTCCGTTCCGGGCGGCGCCCGGATCGCCAGCCATCTGCAGAGCGAACCCAGCCATCAGGCCAAGACGCTCATCGAGCAGCCCGAGAAGCAGGCCATGGCCGCCAGGGCCGCGCACCTGGTCGAGGACGGCATGACCGTCTACCTCGACGCGGGTACGACCCTGTCGGCCATGGTCCCCTTCCTCGTGGACCACACCGCCCTGACCGTCGTCACCAACGACTTCACCACCGTGGACCAGCTGATGGCCGCCGCTCCCCACCTCGACCTCATCCACGTGGGCGGGAAGGTGGAGTCCGCCAACCGCTCCAGCGTCGGCCGTCTGGCCGCCACCGTCCTGCGGCAACTCGCCCTCGACATGGCCTTCATCAGCACCAGTTCATGGGATCTCCTGCGCGGGGTGACCACTCCGTCCGACCTCAAGGTGGAGGTCAAACAGACGGCCATGGAGTGCACGGGCACCTCCGTGCTCGTCGCGGGCTCCTCGAAGTTCGGCACCTTCGGCAAATACCGGGTGGCCGCCCTCAACGCGTTCGACACGATCATCACCGACAGCGCGCTGGCCGACGCCGCGGCCGAGGGCGTACGAGCCTCCGGAACCGAACTGCATCTGGTCAAGCCGTAGCGGTGACCGGCCCGGCGGGGACGACACGCTCGCGCGGGCCGGGCCGACGGGCGTGGACGGCTACCGGGACGGCGTGACCCGGTAGACGGAGACGTGGGAGCGCGAGTCGGCGGTGAACTCCGTGCCGTCCCAGTCCGCGTGCCTGGACTCCAGTTCAAGACCGGCCAGTTGGGCCATGAGGTCGAGTTCGGCCGGCCAGATGTACCGGTGCGGACTGCGGAACAGCTGCGCCTGCTCGCTCTCGTCGAACCGGAAGTGGTGCGAGACGACGTGCTGACGCAGGACGTCGTACGTGTCCAGGCCGATGTAGTGGGAGTCCGACTGCCAGACCGTGGCCGCCTGCCCCGGCGGGAGCTTGCGCAGTTCGGGCACCCACAGCTCGATCACGAACCGCCCACCCGGTGTGAGATGGCGGGCGGCATTGCGGAAGCACTCGACCTGCTCCGCCTGGGTGAGGAGGTTCGAGATCGTGTTGAACACGAGATAGACCAGGCTGTACTCACCCGGCACCACAGTCGTCGCCATGTCCCCGATGACCACGGGGATCGTCGCCTCGTCGGCCTTGGCGCGCAGTTGCTCCACCATCGGCGGTGACAGTTCGATGCCGGTGACGGGGACACCTCGCCCGGCGAGCGGGACGGCCACCCTGCCCGTGCCGATGGCGAACTCAAGAGCGGCCCCGTCCCCCGCGAGGTGGGCGAGACGGTCCACGGTGGGCCCCAGCGTCTCCGGCGCGAACATGCCGGTGCCGGGCGTGTCGTAGCGCCGCGCGGTGGCGGCGTCCCAGATCTTTGCCTGCTGCATTCCGTCAACGGTCGCTGTCGGCCGATGCGTTGTCCAACGGATTTCCCCTATGACGGACCGTCAACTGACGCTTCAATGGGGTCACTTCGAACATCGTGTACGAGTGGGCCGAGGCGGGGGTCTGGCGTGAAGGCGATCGTCGTGGGAGCGGGTATCGGCGGACTGGCGGCGACGCTGAGCCTGCGCCGGGCCGGCCATGCGGTGACGCTGGTCGAGCAGGCACCGCGGTTCACCGAGATCGGCGCCGGAATCCAGCTCGCGCCCAACGCCACACGCGTACTGCGGCGGCTGGGCCTGCTGGACGAGGTCGCCGCGCGGGCGTACCGCCCCTCCGAGGTGTGCTTCCGCACCTGGTCCGACGGGACCGACGTCTGCCGCTACCGACTGGGACGCGAGGTCGAGGACGAGTTCGGGGCGCCCTACCTCCTCCTGCACCGCGCCGATCTCCACGAGGCACTGGCCGCCGGGGTGCCGTCCGCGTCGGTCCGCCTGGACACCGCGGTCGTCGGGATCGACCAGGACGACAGGGCCGCCCATGTCACCACGGCGAGCGGCGAACGCCTGAGCGCCGACCTGGTCGTGGCGGCCGACGGGATACGGTCCGCGGCCCGCCAGTGGCTCTTCGGCGCGGACAAGGCACTCTTCTCGAGGACCGCCGCCTACCGGGCACTGCTCCCGGCCGCCGAGGTGGCCGATCTGGACCTGCCGGAGCTCGCTGTCTGGATGGGACCGAGTCGCCACTTCGTCCACTACTGGGTACGTCGTGGGGAACTGCTCAACGTGGTGGCCGTGTACACGGCGGACGAGGCGGACCGGACGCAGGAGTCGTGGACCGCGCGGGCCGAACCCGGCGAGCAGCTGGGCGAGTTCGGGGGATGGGACTCCCGGGTGCTCGGCGTCCTCGAACGCGCCGGGCAGATGCTCCGCCACGGAATCTACACAAGAGCCCCGCTGGAGCGGTGGAACGTCGGACGCGTGACCCTGCTGGGCGACAGCGCCCATGCGATGGTGCCGTTCCTGGCCCAGGGCGCGGCCCAGGCCGTCGTGGACGCGGACGTGCTCGGCGACGTACTCAAGGACGCGACGCCCCCCGAGGTGCCCGACGCCCTCGACCGGTACGTACGCCGACGGCTGGCCACCGCCACGAGCGTGCAGGCCGGGGCCGCGCGGGCGGGCGACGAGTTCCATCTGCCGGACGGCCCCGAGGCCCGGGCCCGCAACGCCCGGATGGCGGCCCACGCGGCCGGGAACAGGTTCATGCCGCAGTCGGCCGGGTGGACGGACACCGCCCGCCCCTCCCGGTCAGAGGGGTGACGGAGTGGTGTGCTCCCGGCTGAAGGCCAGCGACAGGGCGAGACACCGCTCGACCTCGGCTTCGGGCAGGCCGTACCAGAGGTGATCGGCCCCGTCGATCAGCCGCAGGTCGGCGGGCACCCCGGCCTCCCGCAACGCGGCGGCCAGCCGTACGCCCTGGTCGCTGGGGACGATGTGGTCCTCGGTCCCGTGCAGGACGAGGAAGGGCGGTGCGTCGGCGGTGACGTGGTGGACGGGACTGGCGTCGCGGGTGCGGTCGGGCAGGTCGGCCGGGGCACCTCCGACGAGCATCGCCTCGAAGGTGTGCCCGTCCGCCGGGTCCTCGGCGAGGGCGAGGAGATCGGTGGGGGCGTACCAGGTGACACAGCCGGTCACGGGCGGGACGGAGGGGGTGCGGTGCCGGGAGGTGAGCGCGAGCAGGGCGGCGAGGTGTCCGCCCGCCGACTCGCCCCAGAGGACGGTTCGGGCGGTGTCGAGACCGAGTTCACCGGACCGTCCGTGCAGCCAGGCCAGCGCGGCGGACAGGTCGTCGACCTGGGCCGGATGCACGGCCTCGCCGCTGAGCCGGTAGCCGGGGCAGGCGACGGCGAATCCGGCCCGGGCGAGGCGGGCGAAGGGACCGGGCCGCCAGGACCGGAACGCCGGGCCCGGATCGCCGCGCAGCCCGGTGCGCCAGGCGCCGCCGTGGACGAAGACGATGACGGGGAGTGGCCCCGCCGGCTTCTCGGGGAGCCACAGGTCCAGTTCCAGGGGACGCCGGCCGTCGGGCACCAGGTAGGGGATGCCGCGCAGCAGCCGTACGCCGGGAGTGGGCAGGGCCGCGGGCGGCAGGGGCAGCAGGGCCGGGTCCGGCGGGGCGAGAAGCGCGGCGAGGCCGGGTGGCAGAGACATGGGTTCCTTCGGGATCCGGAGCGGGGAGCGGCGGTTCGGTGAGCGAGGCTTCGATGAACGGGGCTTCGATGCAAGGGGCTTCGGTGAGAAGGGCTTCAGCGGGCGAGGCGGGGCAGCAGACGCTGTGCGTTGGCCGTGGTGAGGGACCGCCAGGTGACGCCTTCGCCCGAAGCCGAAGCCGAAACCGAGGCCGGGACCGGAGCCGCGTCGACCGACGCGGCATGGGCCTCGGCGGCGGCAGGCGGGGTCCAGCAGTAGTCGCTTCCGTACAGCAGCCGGTCGGGGCCGACCAGGCTCAGGAGCGCGGGGACCTGGCGGGGGAACGGGGTCCCGGCGAGGTCGTAGTGCAGGCGGCGCAGCTGCGCGAGGGCGTCGGGGGCGCCCTGGTCGTCGGGCATGAACAGCTTCATGAAGCCGTTGACGCGGTCGGCGAGCACGGGCAGGGCGCCGCCGCAGTGGGGGACGACGACCTTCAGGTCGGGGTGGCGTTCGAGAGTGCCCGCGAACAGCAGGTCCGTGACGGCCCGCGCGGTGTCGAAGATGAACTCCACCATCGGGCGTGGCCGTCCGAGCGCGGACTGTTCCCAGCACACGGGGGAGGTGGGGTGGAGGAAGACCACGGCGTCGCGCCGGGCCAGCTCCGCGAAGACCGGCTCCAGTCCCGCGTCACCGAGGTAGACACCGTGGGTGTTGGTCTCCAGGACCACCCCGTCGGCTCCGAGGGTGTCGAAGGCGTACGCGATCTCGGCGAGGGCGCCGTCGACGTCGGGCAGGGGCAGCGAGGCGAACAGGCCGAAGCGGCCCGGGTGTTCGCGTACCACCTGGGCGCTCTCCTCGTTCACTTCGCGAGCCAGGCGCCCGGCCGCGGCGTCGTCACCGAAGTGCACGCCGGGGGAGGAGAGCGACAGCATCGCCGTGCCGATTCCGCAGCGGTCCATCAGGTCCAGGTGCGCGGCGGGCGACCAGGCGGGCCAGCCGGGCATGCCGTCGGGCCGTTCGTGCCCGGCGGCCCTGGCCTGCCGGATGTAGGACTTGGTGACGAAGTGGGCGTGCACGTCGATGAGTCGCGGAGCGTCAGGGGCTGTCATGAGGGGGCTCCTGGGAGGTGGGGGGCGAGGCGACGGGGCTCTCGGCGGCGGCGGAGGGCACCGGACGGCGGCGGCAGGGCCGGTCGCGGACCGCGGTGACGATCCGCTCACCCGCGACGATGCCCGCGAGCCCGGTCAGACCGAGCAGCGGAGGCGCGGGGGAGGGCACGGACAGTGCCCAGTAGACGCCGCCCATCAGCGTTCCCGCTAGGAAGGCGAGGGCGGCGTGTCGGGTGAAGCGCCCGGCGCGGACGATTCTCGGACCAGTCCCCGGACCAGCCCTCGGAGCGGTCTCCGGGGTGGAATCCGGTGGGGTCCCCGGGACGGCCTTCGGGGTGTTCACAGCGCCGCCGGGAGGGCCTGGCCGAGCAGCATGCCCAGCAGACCGAACAGCGCGACCGGCGGTGGCGCGGGGGACCTGACCCGCAGCGTCGCGTAGAGAGCGCCGACGAGCAGTCCGGCCGCGAGCGCCTTGAGATAGGGCAGGCCGCTCATCCCTGCGTACGCCACTGGTGATCGGGCAGGAAGCGCACGTCGTACTGCTGGGGGACCGAGCCGAACTTGTGCGGTTCGGGCACGAACGGCCGCTGCGGCAGGCCGAGTTCGTCCGTGGGAGTGCCCAGGTTCTCGAAGAACCGCTCGAAGGTGCCACCGGGACCGGCCGCCACTCCCACGATGCGGCTGTGGTGCCGCTCGATGCGGTAGGCGTGCGGACAGTTCTTGGGTACGAAGCCGAAGTCGCCGGAGGTCAGCAGCTTCTCGTACTGCTCGCCCGCGGTGTCCTCGACGAACAGGCGCACCGCGCCGTCGGCGATGTAGAAGACCTCGTAGGTGTCCGGGTGCGAGTGGGCCGGGATGAGGTCGCCCTCGGGGCCCTCGGCGGTGAAGAAGTTGAACGTGTTCTCGGTCTGTTCACCGCCCGCGTAGACGGTGAACAGGTCGCCGAACAGATGGGCGCGGTCCCCCATGCCCTTCTCGATGAAGTACGGCTTGCCCGGATCCGAGGGGATGTGTGAGACGGAACGGTGGCGGGTGGCGAATTCAGCGGTCATGTTCTCTCCCGGGGTGGCTCGCGGAGGACACGGTGACATCCCTATGTCAGGTAGCCTGACATGGAGATTGGCCGCGTGACAATGCCCCGACCTAAGCTCGGACCCCCTGTGCGTCTTTCTTGAGGAACCCATGAAGTCCGACGGCACCCCCCTCCCGCAGTTGCTCCTCGACGCCCGCCGCTGGTTCGACGAGGCGCTGGTGGCGACGTTGGAGCAGGCGGGGATGGCGCCCATCTCTCCGACACAGGCGCACCTGTTCGCCGCGCTGGACGAGAAGGGCACCACGGTCTCCGAGCTGGCCAGGCGCATGGGTGTCACCCGCCAGACCGCGCATCAGGCCGTGCACAGCCTCATCGGCATGGGGCTGCTCGAACAGATCCCTGATCCGTCGTCCGCCCGCCGGCGGCTGATCCGCCGCACGGCCGAGGGCGCGGCGGCGCACCTCGAAGCCGTCTCCGTCCTGGCGGCGCTCGAAGGAGAACTCGCGCTGCGCATCGGCCGCGGCTCCGTCGACTCCCTGCGCGCCGCGCTGGAGGCGCCTCGGGGGGACCCGCCCACGCTTCGGATCCCGTCCGCGGGCGTGGCGGATCCGGGAGGCGCGGCTCAGTAGTCGGTCACCGGGGGTCCCGCGGGCCGTGGTTCAGCGCGTGGACGGCCGCACGCCGTGCCGTCAGCCGGACCGCAGGTTCTCCAGGGTCGACCGGGTGTCGGACTTCACCCACCGCGAGACCTCGCCTATCTCGGGCGGTGTGGTCGTCTCGTAGGAGGTCGTGTAGACGTTCCAGCTCATCTGGTAGGTCATCCAGCCGTCGCGCACCGCGAGAATCACCGCCCGGCTGCCGCCGACCCCCGAGTTGGTCGTGGTGTCCTCGGTCACGAGATAGGCCTCGTCACCGAAGCCGGACACCTTCGCCACCTCGTAGTCGTCGTACCGCTGCCCGTACTCGGACCACAGAGCGGTGAACTCGGCGGAGGGATCGGTCTCCTTGTGGAGATCCATCTGTACGGAGAGGTAGGCGTCCGAGTACGAGGAGGTCGAGGATTTCTTCAGGGAGATGCTGCAGTAGCTCTGGTCGATGGCCTTGTGCTTCAGCGCGTTGTGCGTGGGCGCGTTGTCCTCCTCGGTGTACTCGGTTCTGAGCGAGTCGTAGTCGACCGAGGAACAGAGGTTGGCCCTGGCCCGGTATCCCGCCAGATCCGGGTCGCCGTCGAGCGGGCCGAGAAGGAAGAGCCCACCGGCCCACAGGGCCGAGGCGACGACCGCACCCACCGCCGCCCACAGCACCGCGCGCCCCGCGGTGCCCTTGCCGCCGGGCGGCGGGGGAGACCCGGGCGGTGGCCCGTACGGGAACTGCTGGGCCGGGGGAAAGGAGGGAGGCGGCCCGTAGCCGTAGCTGTTCGCCGGCTGGGTGCTCTGGTACGGCACCATCACGGGCTCGGGTCTGGGTGGCGACGGTGGAGACGGTGGCGAGAACGGCGGGTGTTGCGCCTGCGTCTGAGCTGCCTGTGCCTGCGCCTGCTCCGGTGTCTGGGCCGGCGGTTGTGTCTGCGTCTCCGTCTGTGCCTGGGCCGCGGGTGCTGGTGCTGGTGCGAGCTGATCCGCCGGCGTAGCAGGGGAGCCGGATGGAGCGGCGGAGCCGGGCGGGGTGGTGGAGCCGGGCACCGTACTGGAGTCGGTCGCAGCCGTGGAGCCGGGTGGAGGCGACGCCTGCGGTTCGGGTTGCGCCGGGATGTCTTCGGGCCGGTTGTGCATCCTGTGCTCCTTCTCCGAAGGGCAGTTGTCCAGAAGCGACCTTCCCGCATCGGCCATCGCGTAGTCGTGGACCGGCCCGCACGGAATCCGCCGCACGGCTCGACGGCACGCCCGCGGTCGCAGGGCCGTCCATCTGCCGGACAGGCGCGCCACACACCTGCCGCGTACCCGCCTCACGCCTGCCACGAAAGGCACGGGCATGAGGCGGGCACACGGCAGGCCCGGCGGGTCCTAGCCGATGTCGAGGTCGAGATTCGTCACGTACCAGGAGTCTTCGATCCTGCTGGACTGGACCTTGATGTTCAGCTGGTCCGCCGTCACTCCGGTGGAGTGGGACAGGACGATCTTTTCGAGGGTCTGTCCGTCGACGGTGATCTTGTCGGCGGGGTACTCGACGGTGTCGCCGGTGGCCTCGGCCTTGGCGACCTCCACCTTCGGGTCCGCGGGGGGCGGCTCGGGTGTGAACGACTCACCGAGCTGCTCGACGGTCGCGTCGATCTGCTTCCGGTCGGGTGCGTCGTCGCCGCAGGTCTCCTCGCTGCCGACCTTGGCGGGCGTCGAGCCCTTGGCCGGTTCCGCCATCACCAGGCAGGCCTCCTTGGGTTGCTGCTTGATGACCGCGGTGACCCACGCGGCGACAGCTCCCTCGGGGGTGGACTGGTCGGCGGCCGAGGCCGGTGACGATGCCGAGGCGTCCGAGTCCGGCTTCTTCTCGTCGGCCGCGGGCGAGGCGCTCGCGGTCGACTTCTTCTTCGAGCCGGAGTCCGAGTCGCTCGAACATCCGCCGAGAGCCACGACCGCCGCCAGCGTCGCTCCCGCGATGGAGCCGATCCGTCTCGTCCTCTGATCCACTAACACCACTTCAACAGCCTTTCCTGTGAACGCACATGTGCCTCAGCGGCCCCACGAGTCATCTCTCGTCGCAGGACCGCCTCGACCATCAAGACGGCGCGCGGAGCCGAGCGGTTCTCTCTTGAACCGCCCGGTATCGGCGGGGCGCCGCTCAGGCGAACTGCCACAGGTGGTCGTCGGTGCCGTTGTCCTCGAATTGGACGACATGGGCGCTGTTCTGGGTGGACATGCCGTCCACGCCCAGTACCTTCCCGCTGTGCTTGTTGCGGATCAGGAACCAGCCGCTGCCCGCGTCGACGAACTGCCACAGGTGGTCGTCGGTGCCGTTGTCCTCGAACTGGACGACGTGCGCGCTGTTCTGCGTCGACATGAGGTCGACGCCCAGGACCTTTCCGCTGTGGCCGTTGCGGATCAGGGACCACCCGTCGCCCCGGCCCACGACCTGCCAGGCATGGTCCCCGGTGCCCGAGTTGTCGAACTGCACCACGTGGGCACTGTTCCCGGTGGACATGCCGTCCACGGCGAGCACCTTCCCGCTGTGCTTGTTGCGGATCCGCCGGTACGGGGGCTCGGGCTGCCAGGGTGTGCCGTCGGGAGAGGCGGTCGGGAAGGACGCGATACGGAGCCGGGCCGCGCCCATGGGGATCAGCGTGACCTGTTCCACCGCACCCGCGGACCGGGCCGGGCTCTGCTGCAGCGGAGCCACCACATGCTCGTCGTCGGCGATCCACTCGGGGACACGGCGTGCGTCGGCGGTGATCGAGACGGGAGTGGCCGACTGGGTGAACGGGTTGGCGGCGACCGGCCCCGAAGCGCGCTTCACCACCAGGCCCCCGCCGGGCACCAGCCCGTAGTTCCAGGGGGTCGTGGCATGGACCTCGTACTCGGGGAAGGTCGTGTCGCCGCCGTAGCGGACGTACCGCTCGCCGATGCGCAGGGCGTAGGTGAGCGGACCGTGGCTCACGCTCACCGAGTCCCGGTTTCCGGGCCAGGTGTGCACGGTCGTGCTCTGCGGCAGCCGCAGGGAGACCCGGTCGCCGTCGGCCCAGGTGCGGTCCACCCGTACGAAGGCCGGTCCGCTCTGCGCCGGCACGCTCTGCCCGTTGACCTGGAGCCGGGGGGCCGCGCACCATCCGGGTATCCGCAGCAGCAGCGGGAAGCGGGCGGAACGCGGTGTGGAGACGACGAAGTCGACCGTCTCGCCGAACGGGTAGTCGGTGGTCTCGGTGACGGTGACCGAGGTGCCCCCGGCCACCTCCGTCGTGACCTGGCAGGCCGCGTACATGGCCGCGGCGAGGCCGCCGTCCGGTGTGCCGAGCCAGAGTTCCTCGGCGAAGTAGGGCCATCCCATGCCGTAGTTGTGCGGGCAGCAGCGGTACTGGTCGATCCCGGGCTGGAAGGACTGCATGGCGAAGCCGTTCTGGAACTGCCCCTGCGTCTTGCGGGCGTTGTCCAGGTCGACGCTGTTGGCGCTGGTCACGTAGTGCACGCCCTTGCCGTCCGGGTCCAGGGACGCGGGCAGCATGTTGAAGGCCAGTTCCTCGCACCGGTCGGCCCAGAGGGGATCGCCGGTGACGCGCGTGAGCAGTTCGTGGCTGGCCATGAACTCGACGACACCGCAGGTCTCGAAGCCCTGCCGCGGATCACCGAAACCGGGCCGGATGTTCTCGTCACCCGCGAAGCCTCCACCGGCGAACTGCCCGTGCGCCGCCAGGAGTTCCGTGTACGTGCGATAGCTGGCGCGGGTGTGCTCCGCCGAGCCGGAGCGCTGTGCGTACTGGGCCGGTTCGCGGAAGCCCTGCGCGATGTTGACGTTGTGGGCGTTCGGCAGCGCACCGGTCCAGTCGGCACCCCACGTGTGCATCTTGTCGACCAGGTCGAGGAGGAAGGGCTCGGGCGTCCGCCGGTACAGCCACAGGGCGATGTCCATGCAGTCGCCCCACCGCTGCGACACCCAGCTGGTGTCGAAGGCGCCCTTGCCCTGCGTGTTCATGTACCGCAGGAACCGGGTGAGGAAGGGGACGACACGGGTGTCGCCGGTGAACTCCTCGAAGCTGCGCAGCGCTTGCAGGAGCGGGAGGAAGGGCCAGAAGTCGGGGCCGCCGTTGAGCGCGGTCCGCAGGGCGCGCGGCCCGAAGAAGCCGTCGCTCTGCTGGGTGGTGAGAATGGCGTCGATCCAGCGCCGCGCCCGGTCCAGTGCGGCGGTGTCGCGGGTGGCGACGGCCAGCGGTACGTAACCGCGCAACCAGTACGGCAGTTCCTCCCAGGCGCTGTTCTCGGGGTGGACCCAGCCGCTCGTGGCGAAGTCCAGGAAGTGCGACTTCTCGGTGAGACGGCCGCAGAGTCCGTCCAGCTGGAGCCGCAGCTGGCCGGCCAGCCAGCCGCGCGGGACGATGCTGCCGGGCTTGAGCCGGCGGAAGGTGTCGGCGGCCACCTCGGCAGCCGCCTCGGCGGAGGCGGCTGCCGAGGCCGCGGTCGTCCGGGGTGCGGCGGCTGCGACGGGTCCGGTGTTCATCAGGGGTGTGGCCGCACCGAGCGCGAGGGTGCCGGTGCGCAGCAGATGGCGTCTGTTGATCGGCATGTCACTGCTTCCTGTTGGGGGAGAGGAAGTGGCCGCCGACGGCTGCCGTGGAGGACGTTCGGGCGTCGGCCGTGAGCGGCGGAACAGAGGCTGTACAACGTTGGAAAGTAGGCTTGCGGCATCACAGCACGGCGTACGGCGGCTGTCCAGAGAAATGACAAGGACATGCCTGTCCTGTTGTGCCTGCGGGGCCGGGCGCGGCGGCGTATGGTTGATTCGCCTGTTCTGACGTGTGGACCCGCGGCCTCGGCAGCGCCCCATCATCTGCCGCCGGCCACCGCCATCCCCGGGAGAGCCCATGGGTACCCAGTTCGAGGCCACTGTCGACATCGACCGCCCGATCGACGAGGTCTTCGCCTTCCTCGCCGACGGCACCAACGATCCGAAGTTCAGCCCCCGAGTGCAGAAGATCGAGAAGCAGCCGGAAGGGCCGACGGCCGTCGGCACGTTCTTCCGCAGTACCGTGAAGGACGCCGGGATGACGACGGGCCGGGAGTTCGAGATCACCGAACTCGTCTCCCCGAGCAGGATCCGCTGGAGCGAGCGGTCACGGAACCTGGTCACCGCGGCCGACGGCGGCTACGACCTGGAAGCGACGCCGAGCGGCGGAACCCGCGTCCGTATCTTCAACAAGCTGGAGGGCCACGGCATCGGCAAGCTGCTGCTGCCTCTCGCCGGTGGCGCGGCCCGCCAGGACGCCCCTGCTTTCGGACAGCGCATCAAAGCGGCCGTGGAGTCCTCCTGAGACCGCGGGCCCCGTGGGCGCGCGCTGATAAATGCGGTGGAGCGCCGCCCACCCGGCCCGTTAAGGTCGCCCGATGAGTACGCGTACCTTCCGTATCACCGTTCGAGGCGTCTTCGACGGGCTCGGTGCCGATCAGCGGGCCGCCCTGCTGGCCGACGCCGCCGAGCACGACGTGCTGCGCGCGGCCTTCACCCCGGAAGGGCATCTGAGCTACGACATCGCCGCACGGTCCGCCTTCACCTTCCGCTTCGTGGACACGGGGGAAGAGGAGGAGGACATCCTCGACGCGACCGAACGGGCCGAGACGGCGGCCGAGGGCTGGCTGACGGCGCGCGGATACGGCTTCAAGAACCTGCGGTCCACCGCCGAGGACCTCTCACAGGCCCCGCTGGGCAAGCGGCAGCGGCGCGAGGCGGCCCGGAAGTACACCTGACCGCACCGCGCGTCGCGCGTTCAGCAGGTCTGTCTGTCCAGCGTGCGCGCGAGCTCCGTCGTGGCGTGCGCGATCTCCGTGTCGTCCTCGGACTCCAGCACGTCGAGCGCGTCCTGGTGGGCATGGACGGCTTCCCTCGCCGCACGCTCCCACGCGGCGGGGTTCTCGCGGTGGTTGAGCAGCTTCGGATAGGCGTCCGCGATGCTCTCCCACTGCCGGGTGTCGGCGATGTTCTTGAGCAGTTGCAGGATCCGTGCCCGGCACGTCACCTGGGGCAGCTGCGCGAGCTCCCAGAGGAAGGGGACCGTCGCGGCGGTCGCCTGCTCCACGACGAAGCCGTACTGGCAGACGCGTTCCCGCAGTTCCTTGAGCGCCGACGCCGCGGTCTCCTCGTCGCCCCAGGCGACACTGCTGAGGAGCAGGGGGATGGCGGTCGCGCAGCCCGTGGAGTCCCGCATCTTGCTCCAGGAGACGTGGCCCATGGCGGTCAGTGGTGTGGTCGACGCCTTTCCTGTCCGGGCCAGTTCGTGCCCTCGCTGCCCGGTCATCGGCTGTTGCGGCGGAACGCTATGCATGGCGTAAGGCCTTTCCGGCGTGTCGAATCGATGGGAGGGCGAGGGCGGCGCATCCGTCCGGAGCGGGGGTCCGAAGGGACGTACCGCGCCCCGGTCGTTCACGGATGTGTGCGACTCCCGGTACGACTGCCCCGCCGGCCATCAGAGGCGGTCGCGCCGGAAGCCCGGTGAACCTGTCCAGGTCTTTCGCCGGCGCTGCGGTCGGCCGCAGCGGCGAGGACTCCGGACGCGCAGGTGACAACACGTCATCTCCCTGAAGTGACGTCAGAACGCAATGTCCTGGCTGGGGTTGTCGGCGCTGCAGTTATTATCCACACTGAACACGGTCGCGTGCAATTGCACGCGAAATTGCGTGAAGTTTGGCCGAAGACGCTTGGTCGAGGGCCACCGGGCCGACGGCTCGATTCGGCGCAGGGCGAACAACGGTGACAGCAAGGAGATGCGGTGCCACAGGTGGAGAACGGGATACGGGCCAGCTCGCTGGACGTCAGCTGGACCAAGAGCCGCCACAGCAATGCCGAGGGGAACTGCGTCGAGGTCGCCCGGATCGACGGGGGCATCGCCGTGCGCAACTCCCGTGATCCCGAGGGGCCCGCGCTCGTCTACACGTCCGCGGAGCTGGCGGCTTTCCTGGCGGGAGCCAAGGACGGCGAGTTCGACCATCTGCTGTGAGCCGCCGGACACCGTCCCAACTCCCCTTCCGATGAAGGGGGATGGGATGCCGGGCGGTCCGGTGCGATACTGTTGCCGTCCTTGTGCCGGATTGCGGGGGAGTCGAAGATGGTCGCCGAGTCGCCGCGCGTCGCACGGCTCGAATCCTATCTGGAGCGTTCCGAGCCGGCTCCGACCCTGCTGAAGATGCTGGTCGGCGTCCAGCTCTCGGGATTCCGGGAGGACGCCGGCCTCGCTCAGGACCAGGCCGCGCGCTCCCTGGGTTTCAGCGGGGCCAAGCTCTCACGCATCGAGTCGGGCAAGGGCCGCAAGCCACCGACCGAGACCGATGTACGCGCTCTGCTACGGCTGTACGGCACCGACGAGTACGAAGCCTCGGTGCTCCTCAAGCTGCTGCACCGGGCCGGTGAACCGGGCTGGTGGCAGCGGTACGACAAGCGCCTCATGCCCGAGTGGTTCGAGCGGCTGGTCGGCCTCCAGGAAGCGGCCGCCGCCATCCGGACCTTCGAGATCCAGTACGTGCCCGGCCTGCTGCAGACGCCGGCGTACACCCGGGCCGTGGTGGAACGGGGCCTGCCGAACGCACCGGCCGCCGAAGTGCACCGCAGGGTCGAACTGCGCATGCGCCGGGCCCAGTTGCTGCACCGCGAGGACGCCCCGCAGCTGTGGGCCATCATCGACGAGTCCGTGCTGCTGCGTGTCCTGGGCAGCCGGGAGGCCATGCGTGAGCAGCTCTCCCATCTCATCGACATGTCCCAACGGCCCCATGTGGTCCTGCAGATCGTGCCCCTGGACGTCACGAACGCCTCGGCGCCCGCCATACCGATCACCTATCTGCGGTTCGGCGGACTCGACCTGCCGGACGTCGTCTACCTGGAACACATCAGAAGCGCGCACTTCCTTGAGGACCGCGACGAGACCGAGGAATACCGGCTCACGCTCGACCGGCTGGCCGACGAGGCCCTGACGCCACGCGCCTCCCTGGAGATGCTGCGGACCACGACGGAGCAGCGCTACGGGCCGGAGTGACCCGCGCGCGGCGGACGGGAAGGGGCGAAGGCCGGACAGGCCCTAGGGCCTGTCTGACCATTCCCGTCTGCCGGGCGACGCCATGCACGCACTCTCGCCGCACCGGGCACAGAGCCAAGTACGTCCAGTACGAGGCTCTGTGCCCGGCACTCCCCCAGCCTCCGGCCGGGGGGACCCCCAGAGCACGCGCCTGACGCCGCCCGGCCGCCCTCCGGGCGACGACGGGAATGGTCGGACAGGCCCTAGGGAAGCCGGCCCAGACCGCCGAACTCGATCCATTCCTGGGAGAGTTGCCGGGTCTGCACCTCGCTGTCGGGGCGCCAGGTGGAGACCTCCACCAGCCCCGGATCCAGGATCTCCATGCCGTCGAACAGCGCCGCCACGTCCTTCTCCTGGCGTACGCGCCCCCAGTGGCCCTGCGTCGCCTGGTCCATGAAGCCGGTGACGAAGTTCCGGACCTCGGCATCCTCGCTGACCAGCTGGCAGATCACCATGAAACTGCCAGGCGCGAGCTGCTCGGTGACGCGCCCCACCACGGCCTGCGGGCCGTCGGTGTCACTGTCGGGGATGCAGTGGAACACCGAGTTGAACAGCGCGGCGACCGGCTGGGAGAAGTCGATCAGACGCCGGGTGTCGGGATGGGCGAATATCTCGTCGGTGTTCCGCATGTCCGCGTGGATGACCGCGGTGCGGTCGTTCTGCTCCAGCAGCGCCCGGCCGTGGACGAGCACCATGGGGTCGTTGTCGACATAGACCACGCGTGAGTCGGGGTCGATGCTCTGGGCGACCTGGTGCACGTTGTCCTGGGTGGGGAGGCCGGATCCGTGGTCCAGGAACTGCCGGATTCCGTAGTCCGTCGCCAGTGTCCTGACCACCCGCTGCAGGAAACGCCGGTTGTTGAGGGCCAGTCGACGGGTGCTGGGCACGACCTTGTCGAGTTCCTCGCAGGCCGAGCGGTCCGCGGAGTAGTTGTCCTTGCCGCCCAGATAGTGGTCGTACATGCGAGCAGCCGTCGGAACAGTGGCGTCGATCTTCTTGGACAGCGGCCTGTCGGTGTTCATGGTTCCCCCGGCTCGATCGGCACCAGCTGTATCCGTAACAGGAACTACATCTTAGGGAGTTGACGTTTGCCGCGGCCAGCCTGTCGCCGGATCAGGCCTTCGGATGAACGAGTCGGTCATGTGTCCGACGGCCACGGGTCCGGACCTCCACGAGCCCTCGCCGCATGACAGATGTCATCGGTTCGAGGGCCGTTCCCACTGTCGCCGATGGGCATTCGGCACTGCTGCCCACCCCCTCGTCCGCTCCAGGGTGGAGCCCATGGACACGGTCGGCACGGCCAGGACCGCCGAGTCGTCGGCGCGGGGGCGGCCCGCCTTCCGGCGCGGCGCCGGTTCGCCGATCCGGACGCCCCACGGGCTCCTCGACGACACCGCGCGACCGTACTCGCCGGCTGCCGCGGCCACTCAGTTCCTGCTCCTGCTGGCCCGGCATCTGCACGGACTCGGCCCGGTCGACACCGCCCGGCTGGCCGGCCGCACACTGGAGGTGCTGACGGCGGCGCCCGGCTGGCCGGCCGCACACTGGAGGTGCTGACGGCGGCGCTGGCCGACGCGCTGGACGTCCGGCTCACCGTGCCGCCCACCGGCGGACCGCGGGCGCTGTCGGCCCGTATCCACGCCTTCGTCCAGGAGAACCTGAGCGATCCGGGACTGACCCCTGACGCGATCGCCGCGGCGCACCACATCTCGCTGCGCTACCTGCACAAGCTGTTCCACGCCGAGGGGCACACCGTCGCCGCCTGGATCCGCGAACGCCGCCTGGAGCAGTGCCGGCGCGATCTGGCCGACCCCGCCCTGTCCGATCGCCCGATCCGCGCGATCGCGGCCCGATGGGGATTCACCAGCCCGGCACATTTCAGCCAGGCCTTCCGCAGCGCACACGGCCTCTCGCCACGCCAGTTCCGCCACCGGAGCACCACGGCGTGCGGGGATCAGGCCGCCGCCACGCTCGTGGTCAACGCCTCACGCAGCCAGGAGTCCGCCCCGCCGAGGGTCGGATCGGGCGTCAACTCCGCCGCCAGCCGCCAGTAGCGGGCCATCACCGGGTGATCCGCCGCGGCGAGGCGGACCGTGAGGGCGCGACGGAAGGCAGGGCTGTCCCGGGTTCCGGCGTCGCGGGCGTGGGCGGCGACGTAACAGTCCAGTGCCTCACCCGGGCCCGGGGCGCGGTCGGCCCGCAGGGCGGCGGCCACCAGCAGGTACGCCTCGTGCAGACCGTCGTAGAGCAGGTCCGGGTGGGCGGCGGTGGCGGGCCGGTGGGCCACGAGACAGTGGTCGGTGGCGGCCGTCGCCAGGGCGTGGAGGCGGGCGAAGGCGAGGACCTCGTCCGGAGTCGGGTCGGCCGAGGGCTGGGGGACGGCCGCCTCGGTGACGGCGCCGCGCAGCCGGGCGGACAGGCGGACGGGCAGTACCCGGCGCCAGTAGTGCGCGAGGGCGGAGGTGCTGGGCGGGACACTGACCGCCCCGATCAGCTCCAGGCGCTCCGCGAGCTGCTCCGGGTCGCCGTCGTGCACCGCACGCAGCGCTGCCTCGCGCCAGCGCAGGGCGGCGAGTTCGCTGCCGAGGTCGGCCAACCGGCGCGCGACCACGGCCTCCAGGGTGTCGCCGCGGTCGAGGACCCGCCCGATCTCCGGGACGGGCACGCCGAGCGAGCGCAGCGCGCGGATCATGCGCAGCCGCTCCGGCGCCCCGGGACCGTAACGCCGGTGGCCGCCGCCGCTGCGGGAGGCTTCGGGCAGCAGGCCCCGGTCGGAGTAGAAGCGGACGGTCTTGACGGTGGTCCGCGCCTGCGCGGCGAGCTCGCCGATGCTCAGGGTGGCGTCGCTGCCGCTCATGCCGTCCATGGCGCTCATGTCGCTCGTGACGTCGGGTGGCAAGGGTTGAACCTCCCTCAGGGGGAGTTCCTAGGTTAGCCAGGGCGGTGGCCGGCCAGGACGGTCGGCCGTCACGAACCCACCCCCTGGAGGTATCGATGTCCGTGTTCATCCTGGTCTCGGGGCCGTTCACCGACGGACGGATCTGGAGCGAAGTCGTCGGACGGCTGCGGGAGTCGGGCGCACAGGCGCACCCGGTGACGCTGAGCAGGCAGCCCGAGGCCGATCTGGAGACCCATGTCGAGGACGTGGTCCGGCTGATCGATTCCCTCGATCTGCCCGATCCTCCCAGCGAGACGGAGGAGGTGGTGCTGGTCGGCCACGACTACGCCATCCACCCCGTCCTGGGCGCGGCCGACCGCCGCGCGGAGCGCGTCGCGCGGGTCGTGCACCTGGACGCCGGGATGCCGCAGGACGGCGACACGGCACTGGCCCTGGTGCCCGATCCGTCGGTGCACGAACTGCTGCGCGCGAAGGGCGGCCCCGGGCCCGTACCGCCTCCGGAGCCGACGCAATGGCAGTGCTGGGGCAGCACGGAGGGCCTGTCGGCGCGGCACCTGGAGCTGCTGAGCCGGCTGGCCGCCCCGCAGCCACCGCGCACGCTGACCCAGCCGCTGAGACTGACCGGCGCCGCCGCGGTCCTGCCCACCACCGGCATCCTGTGCACGGCAGGCGGTACGACCGTGGAACTGGTCGAGGCGCTGGTACGCACCGGCCCGCCGTATCTTCGGAAGCTCGCCGATCCGCGGGTGGGCTTCTTCGAACTGGCCACCGGGCACTGGCCGATGCTCTCCTGCCCGGACGAACTGGCGGGAGTGCTGCTCCGCGCGGCGGCCGACGAAGGGCGCCGGCTGACCGTACCCGAGGAAGAGTCCTCGTACGCCCGGCCCTTTCTGCTCGACGCTCCGCAGTGCCCGCGGGTGCGCAAGGGGCGGGTGGATCTGCACCTGCCGGAGACGGACGTGGAAACGGGAGAAGCGCGAGGTCCCTGGCCGGCGGTGCTGTTCGTGCACGGCGGGCCCGTGCCCGCGGACCTCGTCCCGGCGCCGCGCGACGCGCCGTTCTACCTCGGCTACGCCCGATACACGGCGAGCCTCGGCGCGGTGGGTGCCGTCGTGGAGCACCGGCTGCACGGCATCACCGACTATGCGCGCGCGGCGGACGACGTGGCGGAGGCCGTCGACCTGCTGCGGGCCGACCCCCGGGTGGACGGTCGGCGCATCGCCCTGTGGATCTTCTCCGGTGCCGGACTGCTCGCCGCGGACTGGATCACCGCACCGCCGCCGTGGCTGCGCTGCCTCGCCCTCACCTACCCGATCCTGGCCCCGCTGCCGGGCTGGGGCGCGGTCGGCCCGCGCTTCGACCCGGTCGGCGCGCTCCGCACCGCCGACGGGACGCCGCCGCCCGTCGTCCTCACCCGGGCGGGCCTGGAGACGCCGCGAATCGCCGCCACGGTGCGGGAGTTCATGACAGCGGCGACGGAGACGAAGACCCCGGTCGAGATCATCGACGTCCCGCACAGCCGCCACGGCTTCGAGACCGACGAACCGACGGACGAGTCACGCGAGGCCGTGGCCGCGGCGGTGCGCACGGTGCTCGCGCGGCTGGCCCGGACGTCGTGACGCGTCCCGCGATTCAGGGACGGGGCCGGGTGGCGGTGTCGAGGTAGAAGGCGTCGATGCTCTGGACGGCCCGCTCGAACTCGTCGAGGTTGACGGGCTTCGTCACATAGGCGTTGGCGTGACTGCTGTACGCGCCCGTGACGTCGTCCGGAGCGGTGGACGTCGTCAGGACGACCACGGGGATCGTCTGCAGGTCGTCATCGGTCTTGAGGACCTTCAGCAGGTCCCGGCCGTTCATCCGCGGCATGTTCAGGTCGAGCACGATGAGGTCGGGGCGCGGGGTGCCCGGCGTCCGCAGGTGCTCCAGCGCGGCGACCCCGTCGGTGACCTGGACCAGATTGCGGGCCCCGCGCTCGGAGAGGGCTTCTTCGATGAGCATGGCGTCGGCCATGTCGTCCTCGACGAGCAGGACGTCGAAGGGACGGGCGGGGGTGGTCATTTTCGGATGCTCCGTGGGTTTCTCGTGGGAGTGGTGGAAGAGCCCCGGCCAGCGGCGCCGGGCGCCTTGGCGGGTCATGCCGCAGGCCGCGCCGATCTGCGGGTATCCGGCACCCGCGCGTGCGGCGGCCACCGCCGCCTCCTGCTGGAGCCGTTCGGCGGCCTGCTTGAGGTGGTCCAGCACGTGGAGCAGGGTCAGAGCCTGTGCCGGATCGTCCGATGCCGTATGCGGCGGGGCTTCCACCAGCCGACGGGCGAGGCGCTGCGCGAGCTCGCCGACCGTCGCGTCCGCGATGGTGGCGGTCTCCTGCGGAGTGATCCGCAGTGCGAAGTCCTTGCCTGGCATACCCGGCACTCTAGGTCCATGAGGAGCCCCGCGACAACAAGGGTTGTCGCCCTCTAAAGTGTGCTGGCCAAACAAGCAAGGCGACAGTCACAGCGAGGAGCCCACAGAATGACCGGCGATGAGAGGCAATCGCGTACGCGAGGGCTTTCCGCGTGGACGACCAGGCGGTGGCTTCGTGTAGGGGTGGCCGCGTCCCTGGTGGTTCTGGCCGTGCTCGGGGCGGCGGGCGCCTACGTCCTGGGGCGGACCGAGACCCTCAGCCGTGACCTCGTGGACGTGCGCTCTCCCGCGCTGACCGTCGCGATACGCCTGGAAGCGGCCGTGCTCAATCAGGAGACCGGAATCCGCGGCTACGGACTCACCGGCACGAAAGCCTTCATCACCCCCTACGAGCAGGGACTGACCGATCAGGCAGCGAGGGACAAGCAGCTCACCGAGCTGCTTGAGGGCAGCT
This sequence comes from Streptomyces sp. NPDC127119, assembly GCF_042677425.1. Lineage (NCBI taxonomy): Bacteria > Bacillati > Actinomycetota > Actinomycetes > Kitasatosporales > Streptomycetaceae > Streptomyces > Streptomyces sp. NPDC127119. The sequence goes on from NZ_JBHXTO010000002.1 coordinate 216,490, forward strand.
CCGCACGTCTGAAGGACCTGAGGACCGTGCAGGACGCCGTGACGAAGTGGCAGGAGGACGTGGCCCGTCCCATCGCCGCCGAGCCGCCCGGCTCGCCCTCGCCGCTGGCCACCCAACGGGCCGCTCAGGGCAAGGTTCTGTTCGACGACGTGCGTAACGCCCTCACCGACCAGCAGGAACGGCTGCGCGCGGACCGGGTGAAGGCCAGGGACGATCTGATGTCCACGATGACCCTGCGGAACTGGGTGTTCAGCGCCATCGCGGTGCTCATCGTCGTCCTCACGACATTGATCTTCGAGGGGCTGCGGCGCGGAATCACCAGGCCCCTGGAACAGCTCGGCGCGGACGCCCGTGCCATCTCCGGCGGTGATTTCGACCACCCCATCACTCCCACCGGCCCCGCGGATCTGCGGCGCCTGAGCAGTGAGATCGACTTCATGCGCCGGCGGCTCGTCCGGGAACTGGCCGTCAGCGAGGAGACGCGCCTGCGGCTGGACGCGCAGACCGCCGACCTCCAGCGCTCCAACGCCGAGCTGGAACAGTTCGCGTACGTGGCGTCCCACGATCTGCAGGAACCGCTGCGCAAGGTCTCCAGCTTCACCCAGCTCCTCCAGCGGCGCTACGGAGGGCAGCTCGACAGCCGGGCCGATCAGTACATCGACTTCGCGGTCGACGGGGCGAACCGTATGCAGATCCTCATCAACGACCTGCTCGACTTCTCCCGGGTCGGGCGGCTGCACAACGCCCACCAGGGCGTCGACCTGGACGAGGTGCTGGAACGGACCCTGTCCACGATGAGCGTCGGCATCGAGGAGGCCGGAGCGGTGATCACCCACGACCCGCTGCCGACCCTGGTCGCGGACCCCACCCAGCTGGGGATGCTCTGGCAGAACCTGATCGGCAACGCCGTCAAGTTCCGGCGCCCGGGCGAGACGCCGAAGATCCACATCACGGCGGAGCGGGAAGGCGAGCTGTGGCGGTTCACGGTCACCGACAACGGCATCGGCATCGCACCGGAGTACGCCGACAAGATCTTCGTGATCTTCCAGCGGCTGCACACCAAGGACACCTACGCGGGCAGCGGGATCGGCCTCGCGATGTGCAAGAAGATCGTCGAGTTCCACGGCGGCACCATCTCCGTCGACCCGGCCTACCACGACGGCGCCCGCATCACCTTCACCCTCGCGCCCCGGCCGCCGGAGAGCCCCGGCGCGAGTACCACGCCCGAGGCCGTCCGCGCGGAGGCGGAGCAGGCACGATGACCGGACCCACGACGGCTGCCCCGGGCGCGGCCTCCGACAAGCCGATGTACCGCATTCTCCTGATCGAGGACGACCCGGGCGACGCGCTGCTCGTCGAGGAACTCCTGTACGACACCGGGCTGGGGTTCGAGCTGACCATCCGGACCACGCTGGCCGAGGCCCGAGCCGAGCTGGCCGGCCACCCGATCGACTGCATCTTCCTCGATCTGCACCTGCCCGACGTGTCGGGCATCGACGCGGTGACAGCCGTCCGCGGGTTCGCCCCGCACACCGCGGTGATCGTCCTGACCGGCCTTTCCGAGGACCGGGCGGGCACCGACGCCATGGCGGCCGGAGCGCAGGACTACCTCGTCAAGGGAAAGGTCGAGGCCGACCTCCTGCAGAGGACGCTGCGCTACGCCGTCTACCGGAGCCAGACCGAACGGGCGAGCGCCGCGGCCCAGGCCGCCCAGCTGCGGGCCGAGGAGAACGCCCGTCTGGAACGCGGTCTGCTGCCGCAGCCGATCCTCGACACCTCCACGGTCAGGGTGACGTCCCGCTACCTGCCCGGCGCCACGATGGCCCTGCTCGGCGGGGACTTCCTCGATGTGGTCGAGGGGGACGACGGGCTGCTGCACGCCGTGGTCGGAGACGTCAGCGGGCACGGCCCCGACGCCGCCGCCCTCGGTGTCTGTCTGCGGATCGCCTGGCGTTCCCTCGTGCTCGGCGGGCACCGCGGGGACGACCTGCTGCATCTGATGGAACGCATACTCATGGCCGAACGCGGCAGCCAGCAGCTGTTCGCGACCTGCACCCTGCTCACCCTGGACCAGGAGGCCGCCACCGCGACCCTCCACCTCGCGGGCCATCACGAACCCCTTCTCACCGCGCCCGAGGGGACCTGGGAGGTGACCGCCGCGCACGGCATCGCGCTCGGTATCGTCCCCGGGGTCAACAGCTGGCCCTCCACGGTCGTGCCGCTTCCGGCCTCCGGCGCGCTGACCCTCTACACCGACGGCCTCACCGAAGGGCACAACGGGACGAAGGAGGAGCGGCTCGGCGTCGAAGGGCTGCTCGCCCTGATAGGGAAACTGCCGTCGGCGGACCCGGCCGCCCATGTCGACCTCCTCATCAAGGAGACCCATGCGCTGAACGCCGGCCGGCACTCCGACGACCTGGCCGTGCTCCGCCTCGACTGGGGCGGCCGGCCCACTGGTCCCTGAGGCCCACTCGTCCCTGAGATCCGACGACGGCTCTTTTCCGCCCCGGGCACCCTGGTCCGGTGCGCGATTCACCCGGGCGGGTTGTTTGCACGGCGGGTGGGACCGGCCGGCGCATGAGCGCCGGCCGGCTGGGGAGAAACGGACTGCGCGCATTTGTCCCTGTTCCTCCATTACAAGGAGCCGGACTGTGTCCGACGTCGTCTTCACCGCCGATTTCAGTTCGCGAAGGCAGTGGGTGGCCGGCCGCTCCTGGGCCTATCCCGAGGGCGGTCCCGTCAATCCGACCGACAACAAGCTGGACTACCTGGTCTCCGACCCGGCCTACTCCCGTACCGGCACGTTCCGCGCCACACGCCGCAAGGACGGCCTGTGGAGTGCGGGCCTGCTCACCACCGAGGGCAGCGAGGACGACTTCGAGGTGCGCGCCGGGGACGTGCTGGAGGCACGGGTGCGCCTGCCCGTCGAGGTGGGGGCCTGGCCGGCCATCTGGACCTGGCGGGACGGGGGCCAGGAGATCGACGTGTTCGAGTACCACCCCGACAACCCCGACCTGCTGGAGCTCTCCAACCACGTGCGCGGCGGCCAGCTCTACCACCACGACGAGGCCGTGCGCCCCGGCGGCCATGTCGACCTGCGGGTGGAGTTCGGCGCCCGCTCGGTGATCTGGTGGCTCAACGGCACACAGATCTTCGCCGACCGGCGCGGCGTGGGCAGGAACTGGCACGCCTACCTCATCGTCAACCTCTCGGTGTGCGCCGGGCGTTACCACCCGCGTCCCGCGGCCGGGACCAAGGAGATGTCGTACGCCGTGGAGCGTCTGATCGTGCGCCGTCCGACCGTGGTGCCGCCCCGGGCGGCCGAGGCGGAGGAACGGGCGGAGATGTGAGCGCAAGAGAGGGCGAGGGACGGCGGCCCGGCGGCAGCCGTCCCTCGCGCGCGGTCAGCGGTCAGGGGGCCCAGGGTGCTTCGACGGCCCAGGTGGTGTCCTCGGTGAAGGAGCCGGGGTTGTCCCAGGTGTGGGAGCCGCCCGGGGTGGCCAGCCACAACTCGGCGTTGTAGTGCCGCAGATACTGCTCGGGGAAGTTGGACGCGGACAGCCGCACGCCGCCGTTCGCGCCGCGCACGGCACAGAAGGTCGCGTCGGCGTTGAACAGGTCTCCGCTGCCCGACTCCTTGTAGACGCGGTACTCACGGTGACGCAGGTACTGGCCGGGGTAGTTGCGCGACTCGAAGGAGTAGCAGGCGCTGTTGGCGAGGCCCGGCACGACCTTCCAGGTGGCGTCGCTCTTGAGCAGGGCGGCGCTGTTCGCGTCGACCACGTCGGTGTAGGCGGCCCCGTCCCGGTGCCGCAGATAGCGGTTCGTGTAGCCGGACGTGGTCACCCGCAGGGACCTGTACTGGTTCGTGGGCAGGGTCACGGGCGAGGTCGTGGCCCGGGAGGCGTCGATGAGGGCGCGGTTGGCGGCCTGCACGCGGGCCGCGTCCACCTTGACGACCTGCCGGTCGTAGGTGAGGAGGCCGTTCGCCTCGTTCTCCACGTCGGTGATCTCCGTGTAGACGGAGGCCGAGAGCCCGGCGGGCATCCGCACCTCGCGCAGCGCGTCGAGGAGTCCCACGAAGCGGTTGTTGAGATGGGCCTGGTCCGCCTGGTCCTCGTAACTGAAGCCGCCGCCCGGATACCACTCGTGACCGGCGACCTTGAACCCCAGGCCGCCGTACTCACCGAGGACGGCGGCGCGGGTGGCACTGGGCACGGTCGTGCCGGGCCCGACGTAGACGTGATGGTCCAGGACGTCGCCGTTGCCGCCGTCGACCGCGCCGCAGCAGTTGATGCCGCTCATGTTGTTCACCAGCCGCGAGGGGTCGTACGCCTTCACATGGTCGGCGATACGGGCCTGGTCGTACTGCCCCCAGCCCTCGTTCTGGTCGACCCACATCACCAGCGAAGGTGAGCTGCGGTGCTGGTCGATGATCCGGTCGTACTCGGCCTCCCACTGGGTGCGGGCGGCGCTGTCGGGGGTGCGGGTGTCCATCGCGGGCATGTCCTGCCAGACCAGCAGCCCCAGTTTGTCCGCCCAGTAGAACCAGCGTTGCGGTTCGACCTTGATGTGCTTGCGCACCATGTTGAAGCCGAGGTCCTTGTGCTTCTGCAGGTCGTACTTGAGGGCGTCGTCGGTCGGCGCGGTGTAGATGCCGTCCGGCCAGTAGCCCTGGTCGAGCGTGCCGGTCTGGAAGACGAACTTGCCGTTGAGGACCGGACGCAGGACGCCGTCGACCCGTGCGACCCCCACGGAACGCATCCCGCTGTAGCCGCCCACGGAGTCGACGACGGTCGATCCGGAGAGCAGATCGGCCTTCACGTCGTACAGGAACGGGTCCTCGGGGGTCCACAGATGCGGATTGGATATGGCCACGGTGATCGTGCCGCCGACCGCGCCGGTCGCGGTGCCCACCGTGGTCGAGCCGGAGGACACGGTCACCCGGGCGCTCTGCCCGGAGACGCCGTCGCCCCTGACGGTGACCTTGAGGGTGTTGTTCGTGAGGTCGGGCACCATGTCGAGGCGCGTGATGTGCGCCGCCGCCGTCGGCTCCAGCCACACCGTCTGCCAGATGCCGGAGGCCGCGGTGTAGAAGATGCCGCCGCCGGGGTGCGGCGCCACGTCGCTGATGCGCTGCTTGCCGACCGCCCCGATGCCCGTCTGGCTGGGGTCCCAGACGGACACGACGATCGTGTTGGTGCCGCCGTTGAGCAGACCCGTGATGTCGTACGAGAAGGAGTCGTAGCCCCCGCTGTGCGTGCCGCCGGCCTGGCTGCCGTTGACCCAGACCGTCGTACGCCAGTCGCTGGCGCCGAAGTTGAGCTGGACGCGGCGGCCGTTCCAGCCGGCCGGGACCGTGAAGGTGCGCTTGTACCAGAGCTTGTCGTTCTGGGTGATCCTGCGCTGGATCCCGGACAGCGCCGACTCGGCGACGAACGGCACCCGGATCTGCTCGGAGAACGACGCGGGCTGGCCCGCGTCCGCCGAGGTGACCGCGAAGTCCCAGATGCCGTTGAGATTGGCCCAGTCGGGACGGGTGAGCTGCGGGCGCGGGTACTCCGGCAGCGGATTGTCGACCGATACCTGGTTGGTCCACGGGGTGGTCATGGGGGAGGGCTTGGGTGTCCACGCGGCCGGTGCGGCCTGCACGGTGCCCGTGGCGGTCAGGGCGGCCGTGCAGACCAGCGCGAGGGTGGCGAGCACGGTGGTGATCCGCCTCGCCCGCTGTCTCAGCCAGACTGCCCAGGGGCGCGGGGCCGGGGTGGTGCTGCGCATCGTGACTCCTTGGGTGTCGGGGGGGCAAGGACGTACACGTACGGAGAGAAGGCTGGCGGCTCGCCGTCTCAGCCTGTACAACGTTGGAAAGGGCGGTAGTTGGCATGACAGCACGACACCGAAGGTCTGTACAGGTACATGACAAGAACAGTTGAGGAGGGACGCGGAGACGGCCCCCGGACAGTCCTCGTCCAGGGGCCGGGTGACGCGCTCGGTACGAGCGGTCTTCTGCCTCAGCCCGGTACGGGCGGCCTGCTGCCTCAGTACGGCCGGTCGCCCGCGATGGCGACGCGTTCCGCCACGCGGCGGTGCGAGCCGTAGTCGTTCACCGCGTAGTGCTGGGTGGCGCGGTTGTCCCAGAAGGCGACGTCCCCGGCCTGCCAGCGGAAGCGCACCTGGTACTCCGGAACATGCGCCTGCTGTACGAGGTGGCGCAGCAGCCGGTCGCTCTCCTCGCGGGACAGGCCGGTGACACGGGTGGTGAAGGAGGTGTTGACGAACAGCAGCTTCCGGCCCGTCTCCGGATGTGTGCGCACCACCGGGTGCTCCACGGGCGGGAAGTCGTCCTGGAACGGGGCGAGCCGCTCGGGGCCGTAGAAGCGGGCGAAACCGGGGATGAAGTCGTGCACGGCGGTGGCACCGTCGATACGGTTCTTCACCTCCGGCGAGAGGTTGTCGTACGCGGCGGCCATGTCCGCCCACATGGTGTCTCCGCCGAAGGGCGGCACCTCGCGCAGCTGCAGCACGGCACCGAGCGCGGGCCGCTCCCGGAAGGTGACGTCCGCGTGCCACACGTTCTCGAAGGTCGGCGTGGCGCCGGCCCCCTTGTCGAAGCGCACCACGTCGGCGCTTGAGCCGCGGGCGAGCAGGGGATTGGTCTCCAGCTCACCCCAGTTGCGGGCGAAGCCGCTCTGCTGCTCGGACGTGAGGTGCTGGGCGCGGAAGAAGAGCACCTTCCACTCCAGCAGCGCCCGGTTGAGCTCCTCGCGCAGGGCGGGGCCCAACGGGCGGGACAGGTCCAGGCCCCGGATCTCGGCCCCGATCGTGCTGCCCTGCGGTATCAGCTCGAACAGGTCGTAGGGGCGGTCGGGCACGCCCTCGGGCAGGCGCCGCAGGACACGGACGCCCTCGTAGATACCGCCCGTCGGCACGTGGGCTTCGCGCAGGGCCGGCGTGTCCGTCTGCGGAATGGTCACCGTCATGAAGATGCTCCTCGTTGCATGGCTCGATGGCCGTCGGCCGACAGCACGGGACGCGAGGAGGCGACCAGCACGACCTGACTGTGGCGCGGCGAGAGTGGTACGGCTCGGTTCGGCGGTGAAGCAGATAACCGGTTATCGACCGGAGCGTTCGCACCCGGTCCGATTCGGGGCGCGCAGAGGCCCCGTCATCGCGTCGCAACAGTGCCAGGTCATGCTGATCATTGTGGGAGGAGCCCTCCACGCTGTCAACGGACACCTGTACGGTCCGTGGGCCACGGGCCCACGGACCGGGTCAGGCGCAGTCGGGGCTGTGCGTGTCCTGCTGCTGTCGTGTCTCCAGTGCGGCCAGTGACTCGCTCACGCCCGCGGCGCGCGGTGAACCGATGGCGCTGTACAGGGCGAGCGCGTCCTGCCAGTGCCCGCGGGCCGTCGGCAGGTCGTCGCGGTCCTGGTGGATACGGGCCAGGCCGATGTGGGCGCGGGCCTGCTCCTCCTTCTCCTCGATCTCCATGGCCAGCGCGAGGGCGGCGCGGTGCGCGGTCGCGGCCTCGTCCGGTTGGCCCGATCCGTGCAGGGCCTCGCCGAGACCGTTGAGGCTGCCCGCTTCGCCGTACCGCTCCCCGGTCCGCTGGAACAGGGCGAGCGCCTCCCTCTGGTGAGTGGCCGCCTCCCGGTGCTGGCCGAGGCGGCTGTGGGTGTCACCGAGATTGCTGAGGGCGTGCGCCTCGCCCCCGCGGTGGCCGAGCCGCCGGAACAGGGCGAGGGCCTGCTCGAAGTGCTCGGCCGCCGTCGCGTGCTGGTCGAGCCGGGACAGCACGATGCCGAGATTGCCGAGCGCGCTGGCCTCACCGAAGGCATGGCCGAGGGAACGGAACAGGGCGAGTGCCTGCCGGTGCTGTTCCGCCGAGGTCTCGTAGTCGTCGAGCAGCTCGTGCACGATGCCGAGGTTGTTGAGCGTGTCGGCCTCGCCGCCGACGTCCCCGACCTTCCGGAAGAGGACGACCGCCTCGCCGTGCCGCTGGGCGGCCTCGCGGTACTGTCCGCGCAGTTCGTGCAGGACACCCAGGTTGGTGAGATTGCGGGCCTCGGCCACCGGAAGCCCGATCCGCCGGCACAGCGCCAGCGACTCCGTGTGGTGCCGGACCGCCTCGTCGTACTGCGCCAGCCGTCGGTGGGTGGTGCCGAGACAGGTGCGGACCTCGGCCTCGCCCCGCTGGTCGCCCGCCGCGCGCGCGGCACGCAGGGCGTTGCCGTGGATGACGAGCGCGTCGGTGAAGAACCCACGGCTGTCGAAGTGGCGGTGCAGGGTGGTGGACAGGCCGACGGCGTGCTCGGCCCTGCCACGCCCGGCCTCGGCCGCGGTGACCGCCGTGAGCACGGCGTGCTCGGCCTCCAGCCACTCCTTGGCGTGGGCCTCGTCGGGAAACGGCGGCAGATCGGTCCCGGGGGCCGGGATCCGGGGCCGCAGATGCTTCTCGGCCGGGAACAGCACGTCCATGGCGGCGCAGGACGCCGCGAGGTAGTGGGTCAGGAGACGGTCGAGCGCCGTCTCGCGGTCGGCCGGCCCGTCGTGCCGTTCTGCCTGCCAGGCCGCGTACACCCGCAGCAGGTCGTGCATGCCGTAACGGCCGGCGCGGGTGGGCTGGATCAGATGGCTGCGGGCCAGCAGGTCCAGTGTCTGCCGGGTGTCGTCGACGGGGCGTCCGCACAGGGCGGCAGCCGCGTACGCGTCCACATCGGGACCCGGGTGCAGGCCGAGCAGCCGGAAGGCGGCGGCGGCTTCGGCGGGCAGGCGGTCGTAGGACCAGGAGAAGACGGCACGTACGGCTGCCCGGGGGTCGTCGTCCGAGTCCAGCAGCTCCAGCCGGCTCCGCCGGTCGTCCAGTTCGGCGGTGAGGGCGCTCAGGGGCGACGCGGGACGGGACAGCGCCAGCTCGGCGGCGATGCGCAGGGCGAGGGGCAGCCGTCCGCACTGCTCGGCGAGAACGGCCGCGGCCTGTGGCTCGGCCGTGGCCCGCGGGCCGATGAGCCTGCTCAGCAGGCGTACGGCGTCCTCCACGGGGAGCACGTCGAGTACGAGCCGGTGGGCGCCGTGCAGGGACACCAGGGAGCTGAGGACGTCCCTGCTCGTCACCACGGTCCGGCACCGGGACGCGCCGGGCAGGAGCGGGCGTATCTGCTCGCTGGACGAGGCGTTGTCGAGCACGACGAGCATGCGGCGCCCGCTCAGCTCGGTGCGGTAGCGGGCGGAGCGGTCGTCGAGGCGCAGCGGGATCTCGGCGCCCGGGACTCCGAGGGCCACGAGGAATCCGGTGAGGATGTCGGCCGCGGGCACCGGTTCGTCCGTGTCGTAGCCGCGCAGGTCCGCGTAGAGCTGGCCGTCGGGGAACTGCTCGCGCACCCGGTGGGACCAGTGGACGGCGAGGGCGGTCTTGCCGACTCCGGCGGTGCCGGACACGGCGGAGACCACGACCGTGTTGATGGCGTCGGCCCCCTCCTCGGTGGAGAGCAAGTGCCCGGAGAGTTCGTCCAGTTGTTCCTTGCGGCCGGTGAAGGCCCGTACATCGAAGGGCAGTTGCGCGGGTCGGGAGGATGATGTCCGCGTGCCGCCCGACTCGGTGCCGCTGTCGGGCAGGGGGCGGTCGCGCAGGGCCTCCTTGTAGGCGGTGCGCAGTTCCACCCCGGGCACCGAACCCAGCTCGTCGGCCAGCCGGCGGCGGACCTCGGAGTAGTGGTCCAGTGCCTCGGCGGTCCGGCCGGCCTGTGCCAGGGATCTGACCAGGAGCGCGGCGAGGGGTTCCGCCAGGGGGAACTCGTCGGACAGGCCCCGTATCCGCCCGATCGCCTGCGAGGCATGGCCCGTCGCGGTCTCGGCCCGGGCCCACTGGAGCGCGGCTTCGAGCCGTTCGTTCAGCCAGGCCGTCCGGGTCCGCTCGGCCCAGGCGCCCGGCAGGTCGGCCAGCGGCGAGCCCCGCCACAGGTCGAGGGCGTCACACAGGAGCCGGCCGCACTCGGCGTCGTCCGGACGCAGCCCCCGGGCCCTGGCCACCAGCGCCCTGAAACGCAGGAGGTCGATGCTGTCGTCCGCCGCGCGCAGCAGGTAGCCCCCCGACACGCGGGCCAGTTGGAGCGGCGGATGGTCCGCCGTCCCGTCCTCGCCGCGTGCCGCCTCGTCCAGCACGCGCCGGACCCGGCTCACATGGGAGTACAGCGTCGAACGGGCCGCGTCGGGAGGGGTGTCGTCCCAGACCCGGTCCACCAGCGCGTCCACGGTCATCAACCGGCCCGCGTTGGCCGCCAGTGCCGCAAGGACCATGCGCTGTCTGGGCTGTCCCAGCTCGATATGTCGGTCACCGGCCCACAGTTCCAACGAGCCCAGTAATCGAAGATCCACGTCCCCACCCACGATCGGCCGCTCTGTATTTCACGAACTCCCCCGATCTTGCCCAGGATTCCACATATGCGGGGCCGGTGGTGCCGTCATGGTGATGGTTCCGGTACACCCTGTCATCCCGGCTCCGACCGGGCCCGGCAAGGTTTTCACAAGGTCGCTCTTGCAGTCTTCGAACAGCCGGTTGGCCGGCCCGGCGAACGGACCCCCCTTCGCGCCGGGACGGTCAACCGGATCAACCGCAGGTTCGGCACGGAACCTGTTGTGGGGCTTCGCCCGTCGCCGCTGTCAACGGGGGTCAGCGGCGGCGGAGCGGGGCACCGGACACAGCGCGGAACGCGGCACCGGACACAGCCGATGCCGCGCTCCGCGCACGCGCCGTCAGGGGACGCGTACCCAGTCGAGGGTGCGTTCCACGGCCCTCTTCCACCCTTCGTAGCCCTCCGCGCGCTGGTCGTCGGACCACTGCGGCTCCCAGCGTTTCGACTCGTTCCAGTGGGTGCGCAGTTCGTCGGTGTCCCGCCAGAACCCGGTGGCGAGTCCCGCCGCGTACGCGGCGCCCAGCGCGGTCGTCTCGGCGACGACGGGACGGCTCACGGGGACACCGAGGACGTCGGCCTGGATCTGCATGCAGAGGTCGTTGGCGGTGACCCCGCCGTCGACCTTGAGCACGTCGAGGTGGACGCCGGAGTCCTGCTCCATGGCATCCACGACGTCGCGGCTCTGGTAGCAGATGGCTTCCAGGGTCGCCCGTGCCAGGTGCGCGTTGTCGTTGTACCGGGCGAGACCGACGATCGCCCCGCGCGCGTCGGATCGCCAGTACGGCGCGAACAGCCCGGAGAAGGCCGGCACGAAGTACATCCCGCCGTTGTCCTCGACGCTGCGGGCCAGCTCCTCGCTGTCGGCGGCCGTCTTGATGATCTTCATCTGGTCGCGCAGCCACTGCACGGCGGAGCCGGTCACCGCGATGGAGCCTTCGAGCGCGTAGACCACCGGCTCGTCACCGAACCTGTACGCCACGGTGGTGAGCAGCCCGTGCTCGGAGCGGACCAGCTCGGTGCCGGTGTTGAGCACCAGGAAGTTGCCCGTGCCGTACGTGTTCTTCGCCTCGCCCGGCGCGAAGCAGACCTGCCCGACGGTCGCCGCCTGCTGGTCGCCGAGCACGCCCCCGATGGGAATGGCCGCGCGCAGCGGCCGTGAGGCGCGGGTGACGCCGTACGCCTCCGGGTGCGACGAGGGCTTGATGGCCGGCAGCATGGCCCGCGGGACGCCGAAGAAGCCCAGCAGTTCGTCGTCCCAGTCGAGGGTCTCCAGGTTCATCAGCATGGTGCGGCTGGCATTGGTCACGTCGGTGGCGTGGATACCGCCGTCGGGCCCGCCGGTGAGGTTCCACAGGACCCACGCGTCGGTGTTGCCGAACAGGGCGTGGCCCTGCTCCGCCGCCTCGCGCACGCCGTCGACGTTCTCCAGGATCCACTGGATCTTGCCCCCGGAGAAGTACGTGGCCGGCGGCAGCCCGGCCTTGCGGCGGATGACGTCGCCCTGCCCCGAGCGTTCCAGGGCCGCCGCTATCCCGTCGGTGCGGGTGTCCTGCCACACGATGGCGTTGTAGTACGGGCGGCCGTTGCGCGGATCCCAGACCACCGTGGTCTCGCGCTGGTTCGTGATACCGATCGCGGCCAGGTCGGTCGCCGTCAGCCCGCCGTGACGCAGGGCGTTCTGGATCACCGAGTTGGTGCGCTCCCAGATCTCCACCGGGTCGTGCTCCACCCAGCCCGACCGCGGCAGGATCTGCTCGTGCTCCAGCTGGTGCTTCGCCACCTCGTTGCCGCTGTGGTCGAAGATCATGAATCGGGTGCTGGTGGTTCCCTGGTCCACCGCGCCGATGAAGTCCGCCATGGGTTTCCGCCTCTCCGGCCGGTCGGGTCAGTCCTTGGATGCCGGGACGCGTCCCGGCGGCTCGGGTTCCGCGGACGGCAGGAAGCGGGCGATGAAGACCTTGTACAGACCCGCGCCGAGCAGGCCGCCGACCAGCGGGCCGATGATCGGAACCCAGAAGTAGAGGTTCCCGTACTGATCTCGCCACGCTCCGCCGTAGCCGGTGAGGAAGCTGGCCAGCCGCGGTCCGAAGTCACGGGCCGGGTTGATGGCGTACCCCGCGTTCGTTCCCCAGGCCATGCCGATCGCGACCACGACCAGGCCGATGATGAACGGGCCCAGGTTCGCGCCCGGCGGCGTGTTCAGCATGTCCGTGATGGCCATGATCAGCAGCAGCAGGATGGCGGTGCCGATGACCTGGTCGCGGAACGCGCCCCACTCGTGGACCGGAAGGGCGGGGTTTCCGTTGCCGGGAAGGGTCGAGAACACGCCCTGCGTCTTGATGGTGTGTCCGGGGTCGGCCTTCGCCAGCGCTTCGCTGTAGTTCCAGCGGACGAGGAGTGCGGCCACGAAGGCACCGGCCGTCTGGGCCAGTGCGTAGGGGGCCACCTTGCGCCACGGGAATCCCTTGAACGCCGCGAGTGCGACGGTCACCGCGGGATTGAGGTGAGCACCACTCAGCCTCGCCGCCACGTAGACGCCCAGGGTGACACCGAGGCCCCACGCCCAGGCGATGCTGTCGTGGTCACCCAGGCCACCCGCCGGATCGGTGAGAGCGCCTCCCGCGGACACCTGGGCCACCACACCGCATCCGAAGAGGATGAGGATCAGTGTGCCCGCGAACTCGGCCGACAACTCGCCGACCAGCCCGGACCGTATGCGTCGCTCAGCCATGGAAGCTCACCCTCCGCCGGCTGTACCGGCCGTCGACCGCCCCGAGCGATATCCGCCAGGCTAGGACGGTTTACAGGAAAGTGCATATCAAGGCATTTCGGGCGCGAGGTCGGGCGGCGTCAGCGACAGCCATGGCCTGCCACGCGCCCGCCCGGCCTGACCGAGGCGGTCGTCGCCCCCGCGCCCGTTTCCTGTCCGGCACAGGGCTGTGGGACCCCGGCCGCCCCTGCGAGGGTGTGGCCATGAATACGACACCGGACGGACGACGCATCCCGCCCACCCACGCCGACGAACGGGCCATGCTGGAGGCGTGGTTGGACTTCCACCGCGCGACTCTCACCCTGAAATGCGCGGACCTGAAGGACGATCAGTTACGACTGGCCGCGGCGGCACCGTCGTCGATGACGCTGCTCGGCCTCGTCCAGCACCTGGCCGAGGTGGAGCGCAACTGGTTCCAGCGCATCTTCGCAGGACAGGACGTGCCACCTGTGTTCGGGCAGGGCAATCACGACGGCTTCGCCCTCGAACCGGACCGGGGACCGGCCGAGGTGATGGCCGTCTGGCAGGCGGAGATCGCCCGGGGCCGTGAGCTGATCGCCGACGCGACCCTGGACGACTCCGGCCGCCTGTCCGCAAAGGACGCGGGGCACGTCGGTCATCAGGGAGTCTCGCTGCCCTGGATCCTGGTGCACCTGATCGAGGAGTACGCGCGTCACAACGGCCATGCCGACCTCATCCGGGAGGCGATCGACGGAGTCACCGGCACGTGACGGGTGCCGACCTCGTACCCCGCGTCCGACCCGCTGCTCAGGCCAGCAGGACGTCCTCGCCCGCCGTCACGGGGACGACCTCGTCGTCCGGCGGGGCCTCGGCCTTCACCGGCGTCCCGAAGTCCGAGAGCGTCATCGTCGTCACGGCCTTCATGCCGCCGAAGTAGGACAGTCTGACCTGGACGGCGCGCCCCTTCCCGTCGACCCACACGTCCGCGTAGACGGGCACGTCGTCGCCCAGTTCCTCCCGCATCTCGTCCAGCCCCTGTCTGGTCTTCGCCGTCATCCGGAGCGTCGCCGTGGCGTGGTCGATCGTGCCCCGGTAGTGCACCGCCGGAGCGCCGTCAACCTGCTCCTGGCCCTCGTTCGACACCTGCCGCATCGCCTTCGTCTGGCGGAGCAGATGTTCGGTGTCGTTCAGCGGCGACCGCAGGAAATAGCTGGTCAGGGCCTCGCTCCGGTCGGCCGCGGCCCACTTGTCCTCGTCCACCGTCCGCGAGCCCCGTACATAGACCGTGTCACCGACGAAGACCTCCTCGACGGTGTCCATGCCGCTGTCCTCGAGGTCCACCGTGAGCCGGCCCCGGTCACCCGCCAGGTCGAAGGCGCCGCCGATCGCGAACACGTACGTCGTGGGGCTGTCCGTGGACCGCATCTCGATCGTCTCGTCCACGCGCACGCTGTCCGCGCTCGTCCTCGCGATCGCGGCGCGCACGGCCGCCGCGTGGGCCGCGGCCTGCTTCGTGCGCTCTCCCGCGTCCCTGTCGCTGTCCGCGCCGCCGGAACAGGCGGTGCAGAGCAGGAGGGCGGCGGAGAGGAGGTGGGCGCGGCGCATCGGCTCTCCGGGGAATCGTCACTGCGGTGGGGTGGGGCCCGCTGGGGCCTGGAGATCTTCGCATGTGACCGGCGTCGGGGCCTGCGATTTTCGGCTGCGGCCCACGTCTCGGAGAGGGGGCCGCGCCTCCTCCGCCTCATTGCGGGCGGGCCCGTCCGAGTATGCGGCCGAGCCACCGGGTTCGGGCGTCGCGGGCCTCGCGGGAGAGGGCCGCGGTCGGGGCGACCGAGTCGAAGCCGTGGAACGCGCCGGGCCAGACGTGGAGCTCGGCGTCGCCGCCGGCCCGCCAGATACCGTGGGCGTAGCCGACGTTCTCGTCGCGGAAGGTCTCCGCCGAGCCGACGTCGATGTACGTGGGCGGCAGTCCGCCGAGGTCGGTGGCGCGGGCCGGAGCGGCGTAGGGCGGCAGGTCCGAGGTGCCGTACCTGTCTCCGAGGTAGGCCTGCCAGGCGACGGCGGTCGAGGCCCTGTCCCACAGGCCGGCGCCGGCCGGCTGGTGGGCGGAGGGGCTGTCGAGGCGGTCGTCGAGCATCGGGCACAGCAGGAGCTGCCCGAGAGGTGTCGGTCCGTCGCCCCGGTCCCGGTTGAGCAACGTCAGGGCCGCGGCGAGCCCGCCCCCTGCGCTCTTGCCCCCGACGACCACGCGCCCGGCGTCGATGCCGAGCGCGTCCGCCCGGCCGGCGGTCCACAGGAGGCCTGCGTGGCAGTCCTCCAGCGGTCCCGGGTAGGGCGTCTCCGGGGCGAGTCGGTACTCCACGGACACGACGGCCAGGCCGAGAGGGCCGGACCAGTCGCGGAGCATCCTCGGCAGGACGGACCAGGCGTTACCCATGATCATCCCGCCGCCGTGCAGGTAGTACAGGACCGGCAGCGGTCCGGTGGCATCGGCGGGCCGCGCGTACACCAGCGTCACGTCCGGCCGCCCCTCCGCACCGGGCACGCGCAGCTCCTCGACGGCGAACCGGCCGTCGGCCCGCAGCTCGGCCGCGGTGGGCCGGGGCCGGCTCGCCGCGTCCCGGGCCCGCTGGTCGGCGAGGTTCTCCGCCGTGAGCCGGGCTCTGGACGGGTCGCCCAAGTCGGCCAGAGCGGCGGCCAGTTCGGCATCGAGCGGCGGGGCCGTGCGCACGGAGTCGGCGGCGCCCGCGGCGACCTGGTCGGAGGCCACAGAGTCCTGACGCCCGGTCATGACGCACGCCCCTGGCAGGCGAAGGGACGTATCCGGGCCGCGCCGAGCGCAGATGTCACAGAGATCATGAGCCCAGGAAACCAGCAACCGAGCGGGTCGCGGCCCGTAAAGCCAACAGTCGGCCTGGACCTCTAGTTGAACATGTTCAAAAATGAGGGATACGCTGTCGTCGAACGAAGCCGAGGGGGTTCGATGAAGGTAGTGCTGCCCGGGGGAACCGGACAGGTGGGCGCGATTCTCGACCGTGCGCTGACAGCGGCCGGCCACGAGGTCACGGTGGTGACCCGGAGCCCGTCGAGGGCGCACGACCTCCGCTGGGACGGGACCACCCTCGGACCCTGGGCCGAGGCGATCGACGGCAGCGATGTCGTCATCAACCTGGCCGGACGCAGCGTCTCCTGCCGCTACACCGAGGAGAACCTGCGGGCCATGATGGACTCCCGGGTGGACTCGGCACGCGTGGTCGGCGAGGCCGTCGCAGCCGCCGCGCGGCCACCGCGTGTCTGGCTGCAGATGAGTACGGCGACGGTCTACGCCCACAGTTTCGACGCGGCGAACGACGAGGCGACCGGGGTGATCGGCGGTTCGGAGACCGGGGTGCCGGACCACTGGGCGTACAGCGTCGAGATCGCCGAGAACTGGGAGCGGGCGCAGACCGAGGCGCCGACTCCCGCGACCCGCAAGGTGGCCCTGCGCTCGGCGATGGTCATGAGCCCGGACCGGGGCGGCGTGTTCGACGTGCTGTCGCGGCTCGTGCGACTCGGACTGGGCGGGCCGGTGGCGGGCGGCGCGCAGTACGTCTCCTGGATCCACGACGAGGATTTCGTGCGCGCGGTGGAGTTCCTGATCGACCGGGACGACATCGAGGGACCGGTGAACCTCGCCTCTCCCGGGCCTCTTCCGCACCGCGACTTCATGCGGGCGCTGCGCACCGCGTGGCGTGTTCCGGTGGGGCTGCCGGCGACACGCTGGATGGCCGAACTGGGGGCGTTCGCGCTGCGCTCGGACACGGAACTGCTGTTGAAGAGCCGCCGGGTGGTGCCGGGCCGGCTGAGCGCGGCCGGGTTCACGTTCGCACATCCCGAGTGGGGGAGCGCGGCCACCTCCCTCGTCGGACGACGGGTCGGCCGTACACGTCAGAACCGCGACACCGACCGGCTCCCGCAGCGCTAGCGATCTTCCCCGGGCCTGGAACACGCGGCCCGCACGGAACGCTCGGCCCGCATGGAACGTACGAAGCGTGTGGCCCGTACGAAATCCGCGGCCCGTACGAGGCACTCGGCGCGTGCCGAGCACACAGCCCGCACGCAACCCACGAACCCCCGCCTCAGGACGATTCGCGTACGACAAGTTCCGTGGGAAGCACGACCTGTCTGCGTGGTTCCTCGGGGTTGCCGATCTCCTCCAGGAGCAGGCGGGCGATCGTCTCGCCGATCTCCTCGACGGGCTGACGCACGCTGGTGAGGGGTGGGTTGGTGTGCCGGGCGATGATGGAGTCGTCGAAGCCGACCACCGCCACGTCGTCCGGCACCCTGCGCCGTTGCCTGCGCAACTCCACCAGCGCCCCCGCGGCCATCACGTCCGAGGCGACGAACACGGCGTCGAGCGCCGGGACTTGTTCAAGGAGTGAACGCATCGCGGCCTCGCCGCCCTCCTCGGTGAAGTCCCCGGAGGCCACCAGCCGGTCCGTGGCCTCGTGTCCGTCCTTCTCAAGGGCCTCACGCCACCCCTGGAGCCGGCTCCGTGCCACGTCCATGTCGAGGGGGCCGCTGATCGTCGCGATGGTCCGCCGCCCCTGGGCGAGCAGATGGCCGACGGCCGTCGCGGCTCCGCCCGCGTTGTCGGAGTGCACATGGCTGAGCGACTCGTCGGGGGAGCGGCGCCCGGCGAGCACCGTGGGCAGCCCCATGTCCTCCAGCAGGCCGGGCAGCGGATCGTGCTCGTGCACCGAGACCAGCAGGACCCCGTCGACACGGCGTTCCGCCACCGACTCGGTGAGCTGGTCACGTTCGGCCTGGTCACGTACGAGGACGAGCTGGAGCTGCGTGCGGGTCCTCGCGAGAGCGGTGCTGACCCCGCGGATGACCGCCGAGAAGTACGGCTCGGAGCCCAGTCTGCTCTCGGACTCGGGAATCACCAGCGCCACGGAGTTCGTCCGGCTCGTCACCAGGCCCCTGGCGACCGAGTTCGGCACGTAGTTCAGCTCGGCGATGGCGGCGAGCACGGCGGCCCTGGCCTTCTCGCTGACGAGCTCCGAGCCGTTGATGACTCGTGAAACCGTGGTGCGTCCGACACCGGCGCGCGCGGCCACGGTCTTGATGGTCGGACGCTGTCTGCCCCGCATGTCGCCTCCTCGCCCACACGCCGCCCGAACGGCTGCCACCTGCGCATTGTGCCAGACGCGCGAAGTACGCCCGAAGGGTCCGGGCGAGGCTCCACGACATCTTCCGGCAACGAAGTGGTTTCAACTTCTTGACAGGACCCTGTGACGGCGGCCACGCTCTGGGCCACCGAGTGGGCACGTTCCCATCGTCGTTTGGGAACGTACCCACTGGACAAATCGGGCCTGCGGAGCGGACCGCGGGGCTCGAACTCCGGTGCGTCAGCGCCGCCGCTAGGAGGACGAAATGGGCAAGGCCCGAAAGAAGTTGCGTACACGAGCCGTGGCCGCCGTATCGGTTGTGTCGGCTCTCGGCCTGGTCGTGGGCTGCGGAGGCAGCGACAGCGGGGGGACGGGCGGTGGGAAGAAGGACGGCAAGACCACCATCACCATGGGCCTGTTCGGCGTCATGGGCTTCAAGGAGACCGGCCTGCTCGACAAGTACATGAAGGAGCACCCGGATGTCGTCATCAAGGCGGATGTCGCGGGCGACGAGCAGACGTACTACACCGCGCTGCAGACCCACTTGGCGGCCGGCAGCGGGCTGAAGGACATCCAGGGCATAGAGATTGGTAGGGCCAAGGAACTGTCCGACACGCAGCAGGACAAGTTCGTCGACCTGGCCGGTGCGGCCGGGACCGACCACTTCCTGCCGTGGAAGCAGAGCCAGGTGACCACCTCGGACAAGAAGGTCATCGGCCTGGGGACGGACATCGGCCCGATGGCGGTCTGTTACCGCAAGGACCTGTTCGAGCAGGCCGGTCTGCCCACCGACCGCGAGGAGGTCGCCAAGCTGTGGGAGGGCGACTGGTCGAAGTACGTCGAGGCGGGCAAGAAGTTCAAGGCCGAGTCCAAGGACGACA
Organism: Streptomyces sp. NPDC127119; assembly: GCF_042677425.1. NCBI lineage: Bacteria > Bacillati > Actinomycetota > Actinomycetes > Kitasatosporales > Streptomycetaceae > Streptomyces > Streptomyces sp. NPDC127119. The sequence goes on from NZ_JBHXTO010000002.1 coordinate 235,667, forward strand.
AGGTCGCCTTCATGGACAGCTCCAGCGGACTGTTCAACGCCATGATCTACGGCAACTCCCAGCAGTTCTACGACAAGCAGGGCAAGCTCATCTACGAGACGAACCCCGTCGTCAAGGACGCGTGGAAGCTGGCCTCCGAGGCGGCCACGTCCGATCTGACCGCCAAGCTCCGCCAGTTCCAGCCCGGCTGGGACCCGGGCCTGGCCAACAGCACCTTCGCCTCCACCGTCTGCCCGGCGTGGATGCTCGCGCACATCAGCGAGAAGGCCGGACCGAAGAACAAGGGCAAGTGGGACGTGGCCAAGGCACCCCAGGGCGCCAACTGGGGCGGTTCCTTCCTCGGGGTGATGGACAAGAGCCCGGTCAAGAAGGAGGCGCAGGACCTCGTGGCCTGGCTGACCGCCCCCGAGCAGCAGGCCTACCTGTTCAAGGAGATCGGCAACTTCCCGTCGTCGCAGACGGCCCTGGAGATGCCCGAAGTGGTCGACGCCAAGTCCGACTACTTCGCCGGTGCGCCCATCGGGCAGATCTTCGGTGACGCGGCCAAGGAGATCCCCGACGAGCAGGTGCTCGGCCGCAAGGACGGCACGATCAAGGACATCTTCTCGCAGGGTCTGACCCTGATCGAGGCGCAGAACAAGAGCCCGAACGAGGCGTGGAAGACCACGGAGAAGCGCATCGAGAAGGCCGCCGGCTGACCTGGGCCCCTCTCGCCCGCGGCCCGGGCCCCGACGGCCCGCGGCCCGTGGCGGACGGCCCGCAGCTCAGGATCCACCGCCCGTCGACGCTTCCGTAGCAGCCGCCCGGCGTCCCATCGCACAGCCCGTGCGGGACGCCGGGCCCCTGCCCCTCGTCACCCCCGAGCTCCCCAGCTTCCACCCTCCAGGAAGGACGCCTTCCGGTGGCCATCTCCACCTCGACACCCCCAGACGGTGCGCCCGGCACCGCCGCGCCGGACGGGACCGGTTCCGGCGCCGAACGCCGCAGTACGCTGCTCCACCGCCTCGACGTGCGCGGCGCCCCGTACGCCTTCGTCGCGCCGTTCTTCATCGTCTTCGCGGCCTTCAGCTTCTACCCGCTCGTCTACACCTCGTGGATCTCGCTGCACCACGTCGAACTGTCGACCCTGAACGTCATGGACTGGGTCGGCTTCGACAACTACACGGCCCTGTGGGAAGACGACCGCTTCTGGAACGCGCTGCTCAACACGTTCACCATCGGCGTCCTGTCGACCGTGCCGCAGCTGATGATGGCGCTCGGTCTCGCGCACCTGCTCAACTACCAGTTGCGGGGCTCGACGTTCTTCCGCGTCGCCGCCCTCACCCCGTACGCCAC